>NZ_VUOI01000014.1:0-100261 GCF_015390205.1 Azospirillum sp. INR13 | reverse complement strand
GATCCCGTCCACTTCGGCAGCTGATGTCGAGGATGATGACGGCCGGATACTTCGGGTCGGAAGGCTTGGATATGGGCTGCCCATTCTCGTCGAACAGATAGGACAGCGCTTCCGCCCCGTCGCGGGCGACGACGATGTCGTTGGCGAGCTGCGCCTCCTCGAAGGCCTCCAGCGTCAGCTCCAGGTCCTTCGGGTTGTCCTCGACCAGCAGGATCGGTTTCAGCGTGGCCATCGGGCTACCTCGATTCGGCGGCTGCGGACCGCGGCAGGGAGAAATGGAAGGTCGCACCGTGATCCAGCTCGCCTTCCGCCCACACCCGGCCGCCGTGGCGCTCCACGATGCGGCGGACATTGGCGAGGCCGATGCCGATGCCTTCGAACTCCTCCTCGCGGTGCAGGCGCTGGAAAACGCCGAAGAGTTTACCGGCATAGGCCATGTCGAATCCACGGCCGTTATCGCGCACATAGAACTGGTGCGCCTCGGCCGTGCTGCGGCAGCCGACCTCGATCTCCGGTTCGGCGCGGTCACGGGAGTATTTGATGGCGTTGGACAGCAGGTTCTGCACCACCAGCCGCAGCATGGTCGGATCGCCGGTGACGGTCGGCAGCGGATGCACTGTCCAACGGACGTTGCGCCCCCGCAGATCGGGCTCCAGCAGGTTACGGACCTCCTCCACCAGCCGGGCTACGTCGACCTCCACCCGCGCCAGCGTGGCACGGCCGAGCTGCGAGAAGTGCAGAAGCCCGTCGACCAGCGTGCCGGCCGAACTCGCCGCCTCGATGATGCTGTCGAGGTAATGGCGTTCCCGGTCGTTCAGCTTGTCGGCGGCGCGGGAGCGCAGAAGCTCGGCATAGCTGGAGACGTGGCGGAAGGGGGCCCGCAGGTCGTGCGAGACGGAGTAGGAGAAGGCGGCAAGCTCGCCGTTGCTGCGGCGAAGCTCCTCGTTCAGCGCAGCCATCTCCTCGGCCTTGCGCAGCACGATGCTGACGATGGCGTTGCGGAAGTCTCCGGCGGCTTCGATCTCGCCATGGCGCCAGGGCAGGGACTGGCCGCGCACCGTCTCCTTCCAGGTCTTGAAGGAATTGCGCGGCGACAGCCGGCCGCTGTCGTCGATGGGCTTGGTGGGATCGCCGGCCCATTCGATGGAGCGCACGATCTCCGGCCGGAACCACAGGAGGTAGCTTGGATGCAGCTGCGAGATGGAGATCGCCAGCAGCCCGCTGGCGCTGGCCTCCATCCCGGCGGCGGCCCGCATCTCCACGGGCAGCTGGTGGCTGGCGAACAGATCCTTGATGCCCTGACCGGCCAGCTCCGCGCCGATGGCCTCCACCACCGCCTGCGGCGGGGTATGGCCGATCAGGCGGCAATCGCCGTCGAACAGGATGGCGGCGCCATCGGCATTCACCAGCGACAGCAGATCCTCGCCATCCTCCGCCAGCCCGTCGATGAAGCGGTCCGCCGCGGCCATATGGGCGAGCAGCCGGGCCTGGATGCTCTTGGAACGGATGCGGTGATCGGCATCCTCCGCCCGCTCCAGTGCGATCATTTGGCTGGACAGCACCTGTCCCAGCAGGTCGCAGGCGGTGCGGATGGCGAAGGACACCTGCCGCGGCTCGGCATGATGGCAGGAAATCAGGCCCCACAGCCTCTCGCCGTCCATCACGGAGATCGACATCGAGGCCGGCGTGCCCATGTTGCGCATGTATTCCAGATGCACGGGCGACACGCTGCGCAGCACGGAAAAGCTGAGGTCGAGCGGCTCCGCCCCCCCCTCCGCCGCCCCCAATGTCGCCAGGACGGGAACCGGGCGGTAGCGGGCATCGGCGATCAGCCGCAGGCGGTTCAGCGCATAGAGGCGGCGCGCCTGTTCCGGAATGTCGGAGGCGGGAAAGCGCAGGCCGCGGTAGGAGGGCAGGCGGCCGTTGCCGTCCTCGGCGATGACGGTGCCGTTCCACTGTTCGTCGAACCGGTAGATCAGGACGCGGTCGAAGCCGGTCAGCGACCGCACCTCCTCCGCAGTGCAGGTCAGCAGCGTCTCGAAATCATGGGACGCCTGCATCCGCCGGATGCCTTCGCGCATCTGCGGATAAAGCGCCTCCAGCGTGCCGACGCCGGTGGCTTCGAGTTCCTCCAGTTCCAGGATCACCAGCCCGCCGGACCGGTGGGCGATGGCCTGATGGTCGCTGCCGCCGCGCAGGTGGAGGATATCGAGCTGCACCGGCTCGGCAGGGGCGGCGTGCAGCCGGCGGACGAGAGACGCCATGCCGTCGGCATCGATCAACCGGTCGATCGGCTGGCCGAAGGCCTCGGCGAGGGGGCGGTTGAGCACCGCCCCGGCTTCCGCACTTGCCCGGACCAGGCGCAGGCTATCGGGTTCCAGCGCCAGGAGATGGCCGTGCGGTTGGATGCTGCCGGGAATGTGAATCGGTTCGCGCGAGCAGGCGTCGAGGTCAAAGCTGCCCGCCATGGTCTGGGGCCACGGTTCCGGTCCGGTTGCAGGCGTCACGATCGTCCTTTGCTCGTCTCGGTCACAATCCGGCAGGCCCGCTCGAATCAGGCCCTTGTCACCAGAGTCCGCCGGATTCCCGTCGAGAGTTCGACGGCAGTCCGAACAGTCCACGATGCAAAACCCAACTCCGACCCTGCGCGTCGCGTTGCGGCGACCGGCACGGCAGGATATTCATCAGACCCTATACTTTCATTATCATAGGGCAAGTTTTCAGCTGGTTCCCAGAATTTTGTCTGATTTGCGCTTAAATCATAGATCGAAGATCATATACCGTTTCGTCTTATGGATCAGCTTATAAATACGGGTACTCCCGTTGTGCCGCATGGCAGGCCGGGAGCAGTGGGAAGGGGTGGCAATAAGGGCAGGGACAGGAGGAATTGACGGCATGAAGACCGAGGTGACGCGCCTGCTGGGCGTCGATTATCCCATCGTTCAGGGCGGGATGCAGTGGGTCGGGCTGGCGGAACTGGCATCGGCGGTGTCCAACGCCGGCGGGCTCGGCATCCTGACGGCGCTGACCCAACCGACGCCGGAGGATCTGGCGCGGGAAATCCAACGCTGCCGCGGCATGACCGACCGGCCCTTCGGCGTGAACCTGACCATGCTGCCGGCGGTGACGCCGCCGCCTTACGAGCGTTATCTGGACGTCATCATCGACAGCGGCATCACCATCGTCGAGACGGCCGGCAACAGCCCGCGCGCCTTCGTCGAGCGCATGAAGGCGCACGGCATCCGCATCCTGCACAAATGCACCAGCGTCCGCCACGCGCTGAGCGCCGAGCGGGCGGGGTGGACGTCATCAGCATCGACGGCTTCGAATGCGCCGGCCATCCGGGGGAGGACGACATTCCCGGCCTGGTGTTGATCCCGGCGGCGGTGCGGGCGTTGAAGATCCCGGTCATCGCCTCCGGCGGCATCGCGGACGGGCGCGGCATGGCGGCGGCGCTGGCGCTGGGTGCGCAGGGCGTCAACATGGGCACGCGCTTCCTCTGCACACGCGAGGCGCCGGTGCATGATGCCGTCAAGCAGGCGCTGGTCGCCGCCGGCGAACGCGACACCAACCTGATCCTGCGCAGCCTGCGCAACACCGCCCGCGTCTTCAAGAATGCCGTGTCGGACGAGGTCGTGGCGCTGGAACGCCGTCCGGGGCGGCGCCGGGTTCGAGGAGGTGCGCCCTCTCGTCGCCGGCCAGCGCGGACGGGCGGCCCTGGAGTCCGGCGACGTCCAGGCCGGGGGTGGTGTCCGCCGGCATGGTCATCGGCCTGATCGACGACATCCCGACCTGCGAGGACCTGATCCGCCGCATGGTCGCCGATTGCCGGACCCACCTGCGCCGCGCTCTCGCGATGGCGGAGGAATAGGCGGTCAGAAGATCAGCTTCAGGATGCCGGTGACGACCAGCAGGCCGATGATGAAGATGATCAGGATGGCCCAGCCGAGGATCTTGAGCATGGTGTCGGTCCCTATGTGGCTTCGTGCATTGCGTGGCGCCTCCGCTTTCCGGTGACGCCACGCCCATGCTTGGATCAACCCGCCAGCCACGCTTCGGTTCCCGCGGGAGGCGTGTGAGGGATGCCGATGACCCGCCGCGATAGGTGGCCGGGCTGCTTGACGCTCACGCGAACTTCCTGGCACCTGCGACGCACAGCACCACCAGCCCGGTCACCGCGATCATGGTCCAGGCGACCGGCTCGTGCAGCAGCAGCCCGGCCAGCGCGAGGCCGAGGAGGGGCTGAAGCAGCTGCAATTGCCCCACGCCGGCAATGCCGCCGAGCGCCAGACCGCGATACCAGAAGACGAACCCCACCAGCATGCTGAAGACCGAGACGTAACCAAGCCCGATCCAGGCGGGCGCACCGACACCGGCCCAGCTTTCCGGCATCGTCAGGGCAGCGGCCACCGCCATGGCCGGCGATGCCAGCACGAGCGCCCAGGAAATGACCTGCCAGCCGCCCAGCCGCCGGGACAGGACGGCACCCTCGGCATAGCCGAGCCCGCAGAGCAGGATTGCCGCGACCATCAGCAGGCCGCCGGCAAGCGATGCGCCTCCCCCCTGGGCCAGGGCGAAGCCGGCGACGGCGAATCCCCCGACGGTCGAGAACAGCCAGAAGGCCGGCTTCGGCCGTTCCCTCGACCGCAGCACGCCGAACAACGCGGTGGCGAGCGGCAGCAGCCCGATGAACACGATCGACTGCGCCGAGGTGATCCGTTGAAGCGCCAGTGCGGTCAGCAGGGGAAAGCCGACGACGACCCGAGCGCCACGATGGCCAGCGGGCGCAGGTCGCTGCGCGCGGGCCGCGTCTGCCGCAGGATCGACAGCAGCGCGACCGCCAGTGCGGCGGCGATCACCGCCCGCGCCGAGGTCAGGAACAGCGGCGGGAATCCGGCCACCGCGACGCGCGTCGCCGGCAGCGAACCGCTGAAGATGACCACACCGAGCATCCCGCTGCCCCATCCCGCCGAAACCCACCGCATCCTGCCCCCGATCCGCTCCATTTGCGGCGATCCTAGCGTCACATCCGCTGGCGAAGACAGCGACAGTCCCATACAATTTCACCAAACTGTATTGGTCACGGAAGCCACACGGATGGGAGCGGCGCGAATGGCGGCGGGTGCAGGATGAACAGCCGGACCGGCACGCGGAGCGGCACTCGGACCGGCGAGGTGATGGATGCGATCCGCCGCAGAATGGCGAGCCGCGCGCTGTCGTCGGGTGAAAAGCTGCCCTCGATCCGCGGCTTCGCCGCCACCATGGGCGTGTCGCCATCGACGGTGGTGGAGGCCTACGACAGGCTCGCTGCGGAAGGCGTGATCCGCTCGCGCCCCGGTTCGGGATTCTACGTGTCCGGCGCCATGCCGCCGCTCGCCCTGGCCGAGGTCGAGCCCCGGCCCGACCGGACCATCGATCCGTTCTGGGTGTCGCGCCAGTCGCTCGATGCGGCGGCAGAGACATTGAAGCCCGGCTGCGGCTGGCTGCCGGCCGATTGGATGCCGAACACCGCGATCCGACGGGCGATCCGCCGTCTTGCGGCTGCGGACGATGCCGTACTGGCGGAGTATGGCGGCACGCGCGGATCGCTGCCGCTGCGCCGTCTGCTCGTCCGCCAGTTCGCGGACGAAGGGATATCGGCGGGCGCCGACCAAATCCTTCTGACCGGCTCCGGAACCCAGGCCATCGACCTGATCTGCCGCTTCCTGCTGCGCCCCGGCGACGTGGTGCTCGTCGACGATCCCTGCTATTTCAATTTCCAGGCGCTGCTGCGCGCCCATCAGGCCCGGATCGTCGGTGTTCCCTATACGAGGAATGGGCCCGATGTGGCCCTGTTCACCGAAGCCCTGATGGCGCATCGGCCGAGGCTCTACATCACCAACTCCGCGCTCCACAACCCGACCGGCGCGACGATGTCGCCGCAAACGGCGCACAAGCTGCTCGGCGCCGCCGCCGCCCACGATCTCACCATCGTCGAGGACGACATCTTCGCCGGCTTCGAGCTCGAGCCGTCACCGCGGCTGGCGGTCCTCGACGGGTTGGCTCAGGTCATCCGCATCGGCAGCTTTTCCAAGACGCTGTCCGCCTCGATCCGCTGCGGCTACATCGCGGCCCGGCCGGATTGGGTGGAGGCGCTGGTCGATCTGCAGGTGGCGACGAGTTTCGGCGGCCCCAGCCCCGTCGCCGCCGAACTCGTCCTGGCGACCTTGAGCGACGGCAGCTATCGCAAGCATCTCGACGCCCTGCGCCGGCGGCTGGCGCGGAGCCGCCGCGTGGTTGCGGCCAAGCTGGCCGCGTTCGGCCTGCGTCCATGGCTGATGCCGCGCGGCGGATTCTATCTCTGGTGCAGCCTGCCCGACGGCCGGAACGCTGCCGATGTCGCCCGTGCGGCCTTGCGCGAGACCGTGGTTCTCGCCCCCGGCGACGTCTTCAGCGTGTCCCGATCGGCTTCGGCGTTCCTGCGTTTCAATGTCGCCCAGATGGAGGACCCGCGGGTGTTCGACGTGCTGGCGCGCGCGATGGCGGCAGGAGAGTAGACACGGCGGACGCTCCACCGCTCCGTCGATCCGGCCGCCCATCCCGCGCCCTATGCGACATCGCATGTGTCCGTATCAGTGCGTTCCCGGATTGGCCCGCGCCCTGGCCACCACATTTGCAATGTCCGTCCAGGCCGGTTTGTCCGACGCGAAACGGCCGCGCAGGTACGCCATCAAATCCGCCACCTGTTTATCGGACAGGCTGTCGCGGAAGGCCGGCATATAGCCGAGGTCGCGGGTCGCCGGGTTCTGGATGCCGTGCAGGATGACGCGGGCAAGGTTGTCGGCCCTGTCGCTGTGAACGTTGCTGTTCACCGCCATCGATGGGCTGACGCCGAACAGCGTCGGTCCATTGCCGTCGCTGTGGCAGGCCTGGCAGGCTCCGTTGAAGATGCGCTCTCCATTGGCGGAGTTGACGGGGGCCGGAGAGACCGCGGGCGCTTCCACTGCGTCCCCTCCCACATCGCCGCCCAACGAGGCGAGATAGACCGCCATCGCCCGCACATCCGCCTCCGGCACGGTGGACAGCTCGTGCACCACCGCGGCCATCGGGCCGGCGGCGACGCCATGGCGCTGGGAGAAGCCGGTGCGCAGGTAGGTGAACAGGTCGTCTTCCGTCCAGGGCTTCGGCGCCTTGGACAGGCCGGTCAGGGCCGGCGCTTCCCACCCGTCGACCGTACCGCCGGCCAGGAAAGCCTCGCC
The DNA here is from genome assembly GCF_015390205.1 of Azospirillum sp. INR13. Taxonomy (NCBI): domain Bacteria; kingdom Pseudomonadati; phylum Pseudomonadota; class Alphaproteobacteria; order Rhodospirillales; family Azospirillaceae; genus Azospirillum; species Azospirillum sp. INR13. The sequence goes on along the minus strand of NZ_VUOI01000014.1, from coordinate 93,023 downwards.
CAGCTTCTCCGCCCCCAGCGCGTTGCGCGGGCTGTGGCAGGCGGCGCAATGGCCGAGCCCGTTGACCAGATAGTTGCCGCGGTTCCACTCCGCAGTCTTCTGCGGGTCCGGTTTATAGGTCTCGCGGTTGAGGAACAGGGTGTTCCACCCCGCCATCATCGGGCGCAGGTTGAAGGGAAAGCGCATGGTGTTGGCCGGCGTCTCGCTGCGCACCGGCTGCTGCGTCATCATGTAGGCGTAGAGCGCCTGCATGTCGACGTCGGTCATGTTGCGGAAGGCGGTGTAGGGGAAGGCCGGGTAGAGATGCCGGCCGTCGCGGCTGATCCCCTCGCGCATCGCCCGGTCGAAGGCGGCGAAGGACCAGCGCCCGATCCCGCTGTCCGGGTCCGGCGTGATGTTGGTGCTGTAGACGGTGCCGAACGGCGTCTCGAACGGCCGGCCGCCGGCATTGGTGGCGCCGTTCTCAACCGTATGGCAGACCGCGCAGTCGCCGAGCGCCGCCAACTGCCGCCCGCGTTCGATGGTGGCCGACGACCACAGTCCAGCTGACGGTGGCGAGACCGGAGCGATTTCGGCGCGGAAGGGCAGGGCGCTGCTCGCCATGCCGATCATCACCCCGCATAAGCCGGTCAGCGAGGCGCCGAGCCATGCCTTCCACCCGCGCTTGCGCGGCTTGGCGGCTTCCGGCGGCGCGGGCGGGACCGGCTCGGATGGGCCGTTCAGCGCCTCGCGCACCCGCTCCGCGGTGATCGGCAGTTCGCGGAAGCGGATGCCGGTGGCGTCGAAGATGGCGTTGGCGATGGCCGCCGCGCTGGGGACGGAAGCGGACTCGCCCGATCCCAGCGGCGGCTCGTTCTCGCGCGGCATCATCACGACGTCGATGTCCGGCAGCTCGGGGAAGGTCATGATCGGGTAGCCGCCCCATTCCTTGGCGGCGACGACCGAGTCCTCGAACTCGACCTGTTCCTTCAGCACGCGGCTGGTCGACTGGATGACGTTGCCGTGGATCTGGTGGCGTACGCCATCGGGGTTGATCATCTGCCCGGCGTCATGGCCGACGACCACGCGGGTCACGGCGATCTCGCCGGTCTTGCGGTCCACCGCCACGTCCGCCACCCAGGCCGCCCAGGCGGCGCCGAAGCCGGGAAACTTGCTGTGGATGTAGCGGGCATAGGCGAAGCCGCGCCCGCGCAGCACGTCGCCCTCCGGCGGGGTCTGCTGCGGGGCGGTGCGCGGCTGCCAGCCGGCGCGGCCGGCGACGGCACGGATCAGGTCGGCGGCGCGCTCGTCCTCGGTCAGATGGCGCAGGCGGAATTCCACCGGATCAACCCCGGCGGCGAAGGCCAGCTCGTCGATGTAGCTGTCATGGGCGAAGCTGTTGGGCATCGCCGACACCCCGCGCATCCAGGAGGCGCGGACGATGGGGGCCATGTCGTTGATGACCACCCGCATGTTCTCGTAATCGTAGGGCGGGATGGAGGTGCGGTCGCCCATCTCGAACACGGCAGCCACCGGATCGACCCGCCCGGTCAGCAGCAGCGCCAGCGTCGGCGCGCCATTCGACGGGTAGCTGGTGGCGAAGTCGTAGGCGACAATGCCGCCATCGGCGCTGATGCCGCCATCGACCTCCATCAGCTGGGCCGTGCCCTTGGGCTCCCACAGATGCTCCTGCTCGCGGGTCAGCTGGACGCGCACCGGACGGCCGACCGCCTGCGACAGCAGCAGCGCATCCGCCGCCACGTCGTCGGCGCAGTTGCGGCCATAGCAGCCGGCGGCCTCCATCCGCACCACGTCGATCCGCTCCTCCGGCCATTCCAGCAGCCAGGCGAGGTCGGCGCGCAGCAGATGCGGATTCTGGGTGCCGGACCAGACCGTTGCGTGGTCCGCCTTGCAGTCGGCCACCGCGCAGGACGGCCCGATGGAGCCGTGCATCTGGTAGGGCCAGACATAGGTGCGAGTCATCCGCTGGTCGGCGGCGGCGAGCGCGGCATCGACGTCGCCCTTGTCCAGCACCTTGCGCGGCGTGCTCGGATTCTCGCGCAGGGCCTGGGCGAGGTTCGACAGATCCGGCAGCTTGCGGGTCCAGGGCCTCCAAGTGATCTTCAGCCCGCGTGCGGCCTTGATCGCCTGCTCCTCACGCTCCGCCACCACGCCGACGAAGTCGCGCAGCACCACCACCTTGATGATGCCGGGAATGTGGGCGATGGAGGATTCGTCGATGCTCTCCAGGCTGTTGCCGACGAACTCGCCGCTGTCGATGCCGGCATAGGGCGGGCGGACCACCCGGCCATGCAGCATCCCCGGCAGGCGCAGGTCATGGACGTACGAGAATTCGCCGGTCGCCTTGGCCGGGATGTCGACGCGCGGCGCCCCCTTGCCGACCAGCTTGTACTGCTCGCGCGTCTTCAGCGGGGCCTTGCCGCTGATGCGCAGTTCCACCCGCTCGCCCCGCACCAACTCGCCGTAGGAGATGCGACGGTTGCCGTCGCCAGCGATGACCACCCCCTCTTCGACGCGCAATTCGCCCGCCGGCACGCCGAACAGGGCGGCGGCGCGGTCCAGCAGGTGGCGGCGCGCCTCCGCCGCGGCGTTGCGCAGGGGGACCGCCGAAATCTGGATGGTGGCACTGGCGATGGTGGCGCCCTGGTTCGGCGTCCGGCCGGTGTCGCCCAGCACCATGCGCAGCTGGTCCATGCGCAGGTCCAGCTCCTCCGCGACGATCTGGGTCAGCGCGGTCTGGATGCCGGTGCCGAGATCGACATGGCCGTTGAAGGCGTAGACCTGCCCGTCGTCGCGCAGCGCCAGGAACAGCGCGGTTTCCGGCGGCTTCGGCGTCGCGGTGCCGCCCTTGGCGACCAGGCCTGGGGGCGGCTGGATCTCGTCAACGATCAGCAGGACGCCGGTCGCCGCCATCAGCTCCGCACGGGTCGGCGTCGGCTGGGAGTGCGGATTGGGCGTCGGGCCGGGCGTTGGGTTGATCGTCATGATGTGCTCCGGGGGAGGAGAGAAGCTGCGCAGCCCGCATGACGGCACGCAGGATTTCGACATGGGTGCCGCAGCGGCACAGGTTGCCGGACAGGGCGCGGCGCACCTCGTCCATCGTCGGGGTCGGGTTGCGGTCGAGCAGTGCCTTGGCGGTCATGATCATGCCGTTCATGCAATAGCCGCACTGGGCCGCCTGCTCGTCGATGAAGGCCTGCTGGACCGGGTGGGGGGCGCTGCTGCTGCCCAGACCTTCCAGCGTCACCACCTCGCGCCCTTCCGCACCGGCCAGCGGGATGACGCAGGACCGCGCGGCGACGCCGTCGAGGATGACGGTGCAGGCCCCGCATTCGCCGAGCCCGCAGCCGTATTTCGGCCCGTTGAGGGCGAGATCGTTGCGCAGGATGTAGAGCAGCGGCGTGTCGGCCATCGCCGTCACCGAGACGGCGCGGCCATTCACCCGCAGCGCGATGGTCTTTTCCATAAGGCGTCCGTCCGGTGCGATAGGTCCCGCATCCCCGCTGTATCCGCAGGGCGAAATGGCCTGAAAGCCATCCAGCGGTGGGTTACTCCTCCCCGTCCTGCGCGATCATCTTCTGCAGGACATGGGTGACCGCCAGCCGTTCCGCCGGGTTCAGCTGCCCCATGGTCAGCTCGCTGATCCGCTTGGCGCAGGGGACCATGTCCTCCAGCAGCTGCCGTCCTTCGTCGGTCAGGCAGTTGATGACCTTGCGGCGGTCCTGCGCGTCGGAGGTCTGGCTGATCAGCCCGCGCGCCTTCAGCCGGTCGACGATGCCGCGGATCGTCGCCTGATCGATGGCGGTGGACTTCACCAGCTCGATCAGCGAACTCGGCCCGTTGTCGCGGATGGCGCAGAGCGTGACGAACTGCACCGAGGTCAGCTGCGGGTCGCAGGCGTTGCGCTGGAAGATGGCGAGGTGCCGCTGATAGGCCCGCCGCAGCAGATGGCCGATCTGGTCGGAAAAGACGTAATCCGCCTCTCCGGGGCCAGTTTGGGGGCCGTCTTCGGGCAGCAGGTCTTGGGACATCGGGGACAACATGCGGTGGACCGGGTGTGGTGCGGACGATAGCAGCGGCGGCGGGGGCAGGGAAGGGCGGCGGGTTGGTGCTTTAGGGCTGTTGCATATGACTCCCTCTCCCGCCCCGGGAGAGGGAAGGGGCCCATGCGGAGCATGGGAAGGGTGAGGGGCTAGGCACGAAGCCATGCGCATTTGGATCCTTGGGCCACCCCTCACCCTCCCCACTTCGTGGGTCCCCTCCCGCTCCCGGGGCGGGAGAGGGCGGTTGATGCCACATGCGATAATCCTCATGCCGCCCTTCATGCCGGGCGTCATGCCCTGGAGGCTTCCGGCGCCACCACGTCGCCGGCCAGCACCACCGGTTCGCCGTCCAGCAGGATGTCGCAGCCGCGCAGCGGGATGTCCATGTGGCAGGGCGTCTTGCGGCTGCCGCCGACCTCGGTGTTCGGGCCGGTGGAGAACAGGAAGTTGCCGTAGAAGGCGCGGGCGTCCATGCACATGCCGTCGTTCTTGTCGTGCAGACCCATCGCCGTCCATTGCGCCCGCGGCTGCAGGCCCCAGCCGATGTGGGAGATGCCGTAGACCTCCGGATCCTTGAAGTAGGCCATGTAGTCGCGCAGGTATTCCGCCTCGAACCCGCCATGGATGCGGCGGATGAAGCCCTCCTCGATCTCCAGCGTCATCTTTTCCCGGACATAGGTCTTGAAGGGCAGCAGGATGTCGCCGACGTCGAGCACCAGCGTGCCTTCGGCGCTGCCCTCGTCCGGCCAGGAGAACAGGAAGCCGCTCGGCCAATGGTCCCAGCGGCCGGGCTCGTCGGCGAAGCCGTACTCCGTCACCGTAGGATACTGGCCGAGCGTGGCGCGGAAATCGCTTCCGGCCTTTGAGGTGACGGCGATGGAGCGGGCGCGCTTCAGCCGTTCCGCCGCGGCGTTGACGCGGATCTTGTCCTCCTCCGTCGGCATGATGCGGGCCAGCACCTCCGGCGGCTCGACCGCCAGCAGGATGCGGGTGCCGGTCTTCAGGATCTGCTCCTGCTCCGGCGAATGCAGCAACATCATGGTGTCGACGATCAGGTCCGCCGCCTCCAGCGCCCGCTGGGCGGCGATGTTGCCGGTCAGGGGCGTGTCGCCGCAATAGGCGGTCATGTCCATGCCCATCGCACGCGGGTGGTTGAAGGCCGGCAGTTCGACCCCGTAGACGTTCGCGCCCAGCCGCTGGGCGGCGTCCATCGCGGCACGCACGATGCGCGGGTTGGAATAGTCGCTTTTCAGCACAGCGACGCTCTGGGTCTTGTCCACCTTGGACAGGGTCAGAACCCGTTCGAACATCTGCGTCAGTTCGCGATCGCTCACCGGCATCTCATTTCTCCCAACCTTGGTGGCCGCAGCCGCTGAATGCGCGATCCGGGCCGTGTTTCCGGGTGGACATCCGCCGTCATCGCGGCGGGCTGACCAGGATATATAGAGCGTATAAGCTTAATTCGACCATGAACAGTATGGGGGTAAACCCTTCGCTGTCGCTGTGTCGATCTGAACGATAAATAGGCATCTGTGATTTAAAATGAGGCTGTGCAAGGCTATTTTGTGGTCAGGCGCATGCCGTCAACGACCGGAATGGCCCCACAAAGCCTGAGTAGCGTTGTATGACGAATTGTGTTGCGTGGCAAGCTGAAACAGCGTACACACTCCATATCGAGTTCAATGCAACGGTCGACGGCCGGAGCCGGGGCGAGAAGCCCCCGGACACTCCTCCCGCACCCTTGCATCCGGTCGCGAGCCCTTCGGCAGCGCCGACCGAACACCCCACCTCAGCAAAGGGCCATACCCATGGGAAAGACTCAGAGAATCGCCATTGTCGGGGCCGGCCTGGGCGGAGCCGCCGCCGCCGGTCTTCTGCAGCAGGCCGGGTTCCAGGTGGATGTCTACGAACAGGCGCCTGAATTCTCCCGGCTGGGCGCGGGGATTCACGTCGGTCCCAACGTGATGAAGGTGTTCCGCCGCCTGGGCATCGAAAAGCCGCTGGAGGCGATGGGCTCCAAGCCGGACTTCTGGTTCAGCCGCGACGGCTTCACCGGCGATTACCTGTCGCGCATCCCGCTGGGCGACTTCGCCAAGCGCGAATACGGCGCCGCCTACGTCACCGTTCATCGCGGCGACATGCACCTGCTGCAGATGGACACGCTGGCCCCCGGCACCGTCCAGTTCGACAAGCGGCTGGAGACGATCACCGACAGCGGCGACGACGTGCATCTGACCTTCGCCGACGGGACCGAGGCGCGCGCCGACATCGTTATCGGCGCCGACGGCATCAACTCCCGCATCCGCGAGGCCTTGCTGGGTGTCGAGGCGCCGAACTACAGCGGCTGGGTCGCCCACCGCGCACTGATCCGCGGCGAGCAGCTGGCGAAATACGACCTGACCTTCGAGGATTGCATCAAGTGGTGGACCGAGGACCGTCACATGATGGTCTATTTCACCACCGGGAAGCGCGACGAATATTACTACGTCACCGGCGTGCCGCATCCGGCCTGGGACTTCCAGGAAGCCTTCGTCGACAGCAGCCGCGAAGAGATGTACGAGGCCTTCCAGGGCTATCACCCGACCGTCCAGGCGCTGATCGAGTGCACGGAGGAGGTCACCAAATGGCCGCTGCGCAACCGCAACCCGCTGCCGTTGTGGAGCCGCGGCCGGCTGGTCCTGCTCGGCGACGCCTGCCACCCGATGAAGCCGCACATGGCCCAGGGCGCCGGCATGGCGATCGAGGACGCGGCGATGCTGACCCGCTGCCTGTCCGAAACCGGCCTGACCGACTACCGCACCGCCTTCGCGCTGTACGAGGCCAACCGCAAGGACCGTGCGACCCGCGTCCAGTCGGTGTCCAACGCCAACACCTTCCTGCGCACGCAGGAGGATCCGGCCTGGGTCTTCGGCTACGACGTCTATGAGCAGCCGCTGCGCGAAGGCATCGCGGCATGACCGCCTCCACCTTCCTCTACGGCGCCAACGTCCAGGCCAACGGCATCCGCCAGCATTACCTGCGCTATGGCGGGGAACGGCATGCGGGTCGTCCGGCCATCGTGCTGATCCCCGGCATCACCAGCCCGGCCGTCACCTGGGGCTTCGTCGCCGAACGCTTCGGCCGGCAATTCGACACCTATGTGCTGGACGTACGCGGACGCGGTCTGTCGGAAAGCGGGCCGCATCTGGATTACGGCATCGACGCCTGCGCCGACGACGTGAACGCCTTCGTCGCGGCGCTGGGCCTGACCGATTACATCCTGGTCGGCCATTCCATGGGCGCCCGCTTCGCCATCCGCGCCTCGGTGCGCGGCGACGCGAAGGGCCTGCGCCAGCTGGTGCTGATCGATCCGCCGGTCTCCGGCCCCGGCCGCCGGGCCTATCCCAGTGGGCTGCCCTGGTACGTCGACTCCATCCGCCAGTCCTTGAAGGGCATGGATGCCGACGCCATGCGCGCCTTCTGCCCGACCTGGACGGAGGAGCAGCTGCGGCTGCGCGCGGAATGGCTGCACACCTGCTACGAGCCGGCCATCGTCCGGACCTATGAGGGCTTCCACCAGGACGACATCCATGCCGACCTGCCGAAACTGCCGGTCCCGGCCCTGCTGATGGTCGCCGGCCGTGGCGGCGTCATCCAGCCGGAGGACGAGGAGGAGATCGCCCGCCTCCAGCCGGCCATTCGCATCGCCCGCGTCCCCGATGCCGGGCACATGATCCCCTGGGATGACCTCGACGGCTTCTTCGCCGCTTTCGGCAACAGCCTCGGCCATCCGCTCGCCTGATCGATAGGAACCAATCCATGTCTTCGCTGTACCGCATCGGCCAGATCGTCCCCAGCTCCAACGTCACCATGGAAACGGAAATCCCGGCCATGCTGACCGCGCGTCAGGCGATCCGCCCGGAACGCTTCACCTTCCATTCCGCTCGCATGCGGATGAAGACGGTCAGGAAGGAAGAGCTGGCGGCGATGGACGCCGAATCCGACCGCTGCGCCGTCGAGTTGTCGGACGCCCGCGTCGATGTGCTGGGCTATGCCTGCCTCGTCGCCATCATGTCGATGGGCCTCGGCTATCACCGCGATTCCGAGGCGCGGCTTGCCCGCAAGACGCTGGAGAACGACGCGCCAGCCCCGGTGGTCACCAGCGCCGGCGCCCTGGTCGACGGGCTGAAGGTGATGGGCGCCAAGCGCATCGCCATCGTCGCCCCCTACATGCGCCCGCTGACCGAACTGGTGGTGGACTATATCCGCGCCGAGGGCTTCGAGGTGCAGGACTGGCGCGCGCTGGAGATCCCCGACAACCTCGACGTCGCCCGCCACGACCCCAACAACCTGCCGGACATCGTGCGCGGCATGAACCTGGAGGGCGTGGACGTGGTGGTCCTGTCCGCCTGCGTGCAGATGCCGTCGCTGCCGGTGGTGCCGCGGGTGGAGGCGGAGACCGGCAAGCCGGTGCTGACCGCCGCCATCGCCACGACCTACGCCATGCTGAAGGCGCTGAAGCTGGAACCGGTCGTGCCCGGCGCCGGCGCCCTGCTGTCCGGCGCGTACTGAGGAGCGGCCACATGACCGACGGGCAGAGCGCATCCGACAATTACAAGGATGTCTGGGGCAACCGGATCGGCTTCGGCGAGCGGCCGGCCCTGCTGGTGATCGACTTCATGCAGGGCTACACCACCGAAGGCGCGCCGCTCTACGCCCCCGGCGTGGTGAGCGCGGTGGCGGAGACGGTGGAGCTGCTGGACGCCGCCCGCAGCAGCGGAATCCCGGTCGTCCACACCAACATCCGCTATCACCCCGGCCATTTCGCCGATGGCGGCATGTGGGTGCGCAAGGCCCCGGTGATGAAGGATATGGTGGAGGGCAACCCGCTCGCCGCCTTCTGCCCGGAGGTCGCGCCGCTCGATCACGAGGTGGTGATCTCCAAGCAGTATGCCAGCGCCTTCTTCGGCACCAGCCTCGCCCCGATGCTGCATGCGATGGGGGTGGACACGGTGGTGCTGACCGGCTGCTCGACCAGCGGCTGCATCCGCGCCACCGCCGTCGATGCGGTCCAGCACGGCTTCCGCACCATCGTGGTCCGCGAGTGCGTCGGCGACCGCCATGACGGCCCGCACGAGGCCAACCTGTTCGACATCGACAGCAAGTACGGCGATGTGGTGAACAAGCAGGAGGCGCTCGCGCAGTTCGGCCGGTAAGGAAGCAGGATGGTTCCCTCTCCCCCCCGGGGAGAGGGTTAAGGGTGAGGGGGAAGCGCGGCGGCCCTTCCTCAAGAATCCACGCCATGAATCCCCCTCACCCCGACCCTCTCCCCGGGGGGGGAGAGGGGGATGAGCACTACAGGACTAACAAAAAAACAAACTGGGACCGACAACCGGCGCCGCACCCGAGACAGGCGGCGCCGGCATGAAAAAACAGGACGGGTTCACAACGCGATCAGCGTAAGGAGACAGACGACATGTCCTATGCCCAGACGACAACAGCGGATGCGGCGCCCAATGCCGCACTTGGCGCGGCGCAGTCCGTCGATGCGGACCAGCTCTACAAGAAGATCACCTGGCGCCTCATTCCGTTCCTCTGCTTCTGCTATCTGGCGGCCTATCTGGACCGCATCAACATCGGCTTCGCCAAGCTGCAGATGATGGGTGACCTGCAGTTCAGCGAGGCTGCCTACGGTCTGGGCGCCGGCCTGTTCTTCGTCGGCTACATCCTGTTCGAGGTGCCGAGCAACCTCGTGCTGACCAAGGTCGGCGCGCGGCTGTGGATCGCCCGCATCATGATCACCTGGGGCCTGCTGTCGGCCGCGACCATGCTGGTCACGACGCCGACCCAGTTCTACATCGTCCGTTTCCTTCTCGGCGCCGCCGAGGCCGGCTTCCTGCCCGGCGTGCTCTATTACCTGACGCTGTGGTTCCCGACCTACCGCCGCGGCCGCATCATGGCGCTGTTCGTCATCGGCCTGCCGCTGTCCAGCGTGATCGGCGGCCCGCTGTCGGGCTGGATCATGAGCCATTTCGACAATGTCCAGGGCCTGCGCGGCTGGCAGTGGCTGTTCCTGCTGGAAGCCATCCCCAGCGTGCTGCTAGGCTTCCTGACCTTCGTGGCCCTGCCCAACTCCTACAAGGATGCCAAGTGGCTGTCGGGCAATGAGAAGGCCCGGCTTGCAGCCGACCTGCACGGTGACGACGCCGATGCCAAGAATGTCGGCCACAGCTTCAAGGAAGGGCTGCTGAACCTGAAGGTCTGGATGCTGGGCGGCATCGACTTCGCCATCCTGCTGACCGCCTACGCCATCGGTTTCTGGCTTCCCACCTTCATCCGCAAGACCGGCGTGATGGATCCGTTCCACATCGGCCTGCTGACGATGATCCCCAACATCGTCGCCGTGGTCGGCATCCTGCTGATCGGCGCCAGTTCCGACCGGATGCGCGAGCGCCGCTGGCACATCATCATCCCCTTCCTGGCCGCGTCCGCCGCGATGGCGACCAGCACCTTCTTCGCCGAGAACCTCATCGCCACCGTGGCGCTGTTCACCGTCGCGTCGGTCGGCGTGCTGGGTCCGCTTCCGGCCTATTTCAGCCTGCCGGCCACCTTCCTGAAGGGCACGGCGGCGGCCACCGGCTTCGCCATGGCGATCTCGCTCGCCAGCATCGCCGGTCTGGTCAGCAACTCGCTGATCGGCATCGTCATCGACCTGACCGGCAGCAGCAGCGTCGCCTTGTGGTTCTTCTCCGGCTGTCTCGTGATCGGCGCCCTGCTGGTCTATGCGCTCCCGCCCAAGGTGGTGAACCGCTGACCAATTTTGTGCAGCGTGTAAACCATCCGTGAAAGATCACGCGATATGAGTGCGTAAACGGCTCGGCCGGCGCCGCCCGGAGGGGTGCGGCGCCGGTCGGCCGTTCCGGCGGGTCCGGCCACGGCGCGGCCGAGACGCACGCCGCAAAAGCCAGTCGCCGGGGACAACAGAGACATGATTTCCGCATTGCGTGGCATCCGGGGGCGCCTGCTGCTGCTGCCCCTGATCACCGTCCTGGCGCTGGTCGGCGCCGGGGCCATGACTGCGAAAACGCTCGGCACCGTGATGATGGAGGAGCGCCAGGCCCGCGCCCGCGTCGCGGTGGAGATGGTGACCTCCGTCATCGAGCGGTTCGAACAGCGGGCCGTGTCCGGCGAGCTGCCGGTCGCCGACGCGCAGAAGCTGGCGCTCGACATCGCGCGGTCGGCCCGCTACGACGGCACGGAATATGCGCTGATCCTCGACCGCAAGGGCAACATCCTGGCCCACCTGAACCCGCAGGTCGAAGGCAAGGCCATGTGGGACAGCACCGACAAGACCGGCCGTCTGTTCGTGCGCGACGAGATCGCGGCGGCCGAATCCGGCGGCGGTTATTCCTCCTTCTTCTTTCCCAAGCCCGGTTCCAGCGATCCGGTGGAGAAATCGGCCTATTCCAAGCTGACCAAGGGCTGGGGCTGGGTGGTCAGCTCCGGCGTCTATCTCGACACCGTGGCCGCCGCGCGCCTGCAGACCATGCTGAACATCGCCGCCGTGATCGCAACGTTGGCGGCGATCAGCCTCGGCCTGGCCGTCTGGATCGGCCGGCGCATCACCACCCCCATTCTGCAGCTGACCCAGGCCACCAACCGCATTTCCACCGGCGATCTTTCGGTCGCCATCGGCCACCAGGACCGCGGGGACGAGGTCGGCACGCTGGCCCGCGCGCTGGACGAGTTCAAGCGCAACGGCCTGGAGGTGCGCCGCCTGCAGGCCGAGGCCGAGGCACAGAAGGAGCGCACCGATGCCGAACGCCGCGCCGCCCTGCTCGACATGGCCGCCCGGTTCGAGGCGCGCGTGATGGGCGTGGTTGGTGCCGTCGCCACCGCGTCCCATCAGATGGAAAGCACCGCCACCGGCATGGCCGGCGCCGCCGAGCGGTCGGGCACCCAGGCGGATGCGGTGTCGCAGGCGTCCGAGCAGGCCAGCAGCAACGTCAACACCGTCGCCGCCGCGACCGAGGAGCTGTTCGCCTCCATCGCCGAGATCGGCCGTCAGGTGACGATGTCCACCTCTGTCGCCGGCCGTGCGGTGGACGAGGCGGCGAAGATCGACGGCATGATCCACAGCCTGGCATCGGCCGCCCAGGAGATCGGGCAGGTGGTGGAGCTGATCAACGCCATCGCCGGCCAGACCAACCTGCTGGCCCTGAACGCCACCATCGAGGCGGCCCGTGCCGGGGAACATGGCAAGGGCTTCGCCGTCGTGGCGAGCGAGGTGAAGGCGCTGGCCAACCAGACCGCCCGCGCCACCGACGACATCCAGGCCAAGGTGCTGGAAATCCAGCAGTTCACCGGCAGCACGGTGACGGCGGTGCAGGGCATCGGCGCCACCATCACCTCGGTCAGCGACATCGCCACCGCCATCGCCTCGGCGGTGGAACAGCAGAGCGCCGCCACAAAGGACATCGGCGCCAACATTCAGCAGGCCGCCCGCCATACGGCGGAGGTCAACAGCAACATCGCCGGCGTCGCCCAGCCCGTCGGGCAGACCGGTACCGCCGCCTCGGGCGTGCTGGAGGCCGCCAGCGATCTGGTGCGCGAGACCGTCAAGCTGCGCAGCGAGGTCGAGGACTTCCTCTCCACCGTCCGCGCCGCCTGAGGATGCGGTTCGTCGTCACGGTGCCTGGATCGTCCGAAAGGCGATGGGCACCGCGACGCGCATCGCGTCGATGAAGCGCCGGAGGCGCGTCGGCTGGTGCCGGGCCGGCGGATAGACCAGATGCACCGGCAGCGGCGCCGCCTGCCAGTCGGGTGCGAGGTGGACCAACTGCCCGGTCGCCAGATCATCCACCAGCGCCCATTCCGACGCGATGGCGGCCCCCAGCCCACGGATCGCCGCGTTGCGGATCGCCTGCAACCCGTCGGTGGACAGCCGGGGACGGATGGGGAAGGTCACCGCTTCGCCGGTTTCGGCATGGGTCAGCGTGACCTCGTCGCGATAGAAGGTGCGCAATGCCAGCCAGGGCAGATCCGCCAGTTCCGACGCATGCGCCGGAACCGGGCGTCCGTCGAGCAGGGCAGGGGAGGCGACGGCGATCCGCGGCACCTCCCCCAGCCGCAGGGCGATGACGGACGGGTCACCGACCTCGCCGACGCGGATGGCGCAGTCGATGCCCTCGCCGATGAAATCCGGCATCCGGTCGTGCAGCAGCCATTCCACTGTCATCCGCGGGTAGCGTTGCAGGTAGTCGGCCACCGGCCCGATCAACTGCTGCTGTCCGAACGCATGGGGCGCCACCACCCGAAGATGGCCGGACGGCTGGTCGTCCGCCCCCCGTACGTCGCTTTCCAGCATCTGCCAGCCGGCGAGCAGGTCCTTCGCCCGCTCGTAACAGCGCGCTCCGTCGTCGGTCAGCGCCATCCGGTGGGTGGAGCGCTGCAGCAGCCGGACGCCCAGCATCCGCTCCAGCTGTTGCAGGCGGCGGCTGACCGTCGGCTGGGTGCTGCCGAGCTGTGCCGCCGCAGCCGACAGGCTGCCGGCCTCCACGACACGGACGAAGGTTTCCAGCAAGGCGATTCGGTCGCTGCCGGCCAACGGAAGGTCTGTGCTCATACGCACTGCGTATAGCAAATCTACACCTGATCCGGCTACCGTCTCTGAAACCCCGCCGCCATAGTCCCTCTTGATCACGTTCCTGAGGGGGTCTCACGATGACGACCATTCAAACCGCGCATAGTGGCGCAGCCGCGGTGCCGGCGTCCTCCGATGCCGGGCTGAGCCGGCCGCTGGTATTCCTGTTGGCCGCCGGTGCCGGTCTGGCGGCGGCATCGCTCTATTACAGCCAACCCATGCTGGGGGTCCTCGGGCCCGATATCCAGGCCGACGGCCGGTCGGTCGGCTGGGTGCCGACGCTGACCCAGCTCGGCTATGCCGCCGGCATCCTGTTGCTGGCACCGCTGGGCGACCGCTTCGACCGGCGCCGGATCATCCTGGCGAAAGCGGCCGTGCTGGTCCTGGCGCTGCTGGCGGCGGGCTTTGCGCCGTCCATCGCCGGGCTGCTGGCGGCGAGCCTGGTTCTCGGCCTGTCGGCGACGCTGGCGCAGGACATCGTGCCCGCCGCGGCGACCCTGGCCCTGGCGGACCATCGCGGCCGGGTGGTCGGCACGGTGATGACCGGTCTGCTGCTCGGCATCCTGCTGTCGCGGGTGGTCAGCGGCCTCATCGCCGAGCATTTCGGCTGGCGCGCCGTGTTCGTGGCGGCGGCGGGAAGCATCGCGCTGCTGGGCGTGGCGCTGTGGCGCGGCCTGCCGCGCTTCGCACCGACGACCAGCCTCGGCTATGGCGAACTGCTGGCATCCCTGACCGTGCTGTGGGGCCGTCATCCGGCGCTGCGCCGCGCTGCGATGGCGCAGGGGCTGCTATCGCTGGGCTTCAGCGCCTTCTGGTCGACCCTGGCGGTCATGCTGCATGGCGCGCCGTTCCATCTGGGCGCCGCCGCGGCGGGTGCCTTCGGTCTGGCCGGTGCGGCGGGCGCGCTGGTGGCGCCGGTCGCCGGACGGATCGCCGACAGCCGCGGGCCGGAGCTGATGACCCGGCTGGGCGCCGGTCTCGCCGCGCTGTCCTTCGCCGCCATGTTCCTGTCGCCGCTGATGCCGGAGGGCGGCCGCCTGTGGCTGTTGGTGGCCAGCGCCGTCGGCTTCGACCTCGGCGTCCAGGCCTCGCTGATCGCCCATCAGACCATCGTCTACGGCATCGACCCGGCCGCCCGCAGCCGCCTGAACGCGGTGCTGATGGTGGGCATGTTCATCGGCATGGCGGCCGGCGCCACGCTGGGCAGTCAGGCGTTGGCGGCCTGGGGCTGGAACGGCGTCATCGCGGTGGCGACCATCGCGTCCATCGGCGCCCTGATCCTGCGGCTCTTCACCCGGCCCGAGCGGTAAGCCGATGTCCGTCACCAAGGTTCAGGCGTGACGGTTCTCAAGCCCTGGGATCATGCGGCGTCGCATGATCCCAGGGCGGTTCATTTTTCAAAGCTGGCGGACGGCGGCCGGATCGTGAATTTCTCCTCCGGCCTGACCCGCGTGTCCTTCCCCGGATTCTCGGCCTATTCGGCGGCCAAGGGTGCGGTTGAAATCCTTACCCACTACCTGGCGAAGGAACTCGGCGTCCGCGGCATCACCGCCAATGCGATCGCGCCCGGAGCCATCGAGACCGACTTCCTCGGCGGCGCTGTGCGCGACACTCCGGCGTACAACGAGGCCTTCGCCACCATGACCGCGCTTGGCCGTGTCGGTGTGCCGGACGACATCGGACCGGCCGTGGCGAGCCTGCTCGGCCCCGACAACCGCTGGGTCACCGCCCAGCGCATCGAGGTTTCGGGCGGCCAGAACATCTGAGCCAGGAGCAGCGGGAAAACATTTCCATAATTTTGCTTATGCGCCATTTTGTGGGGGCAGCGGTCGATCCCAGTCGAGCGCTGCCCCCCTCGTCAACGTGCCGGGTTCAACATCGGGCCGGTCAGTTCGGGGCCGTTCGCGGCGTCCGCGATGGTGATGGCGGTCGGACCCTGGGAGCCCAGCGTCATCGTCACCGGGCGTCCGTTGTTGTAGTTCTTCCACATCTGGTACAGGGCCAGTGCCGCGAACATCTTGCCGTCGCGGCTGGTGTTGTACTGCCATTCCTGGGTCGGCACGACGCGAAGTGTGCCGTTGCCGGACTGTTCAACCTTTTCGGCGAAACGGTAGCCGAGCTTGTCGCTGATGTTTGCGACCAGTCCGTCGAAGCCGGGCGAAAGCCGGCCGAAACCGGCCTGCGCCGGAGCCGTATCACCGCCGCCCAGCGTGCTGGCAGAGTTCCGCTTGACGAGATCGGCGAACAGCCACCCTTCCTCCCCGGTGCGCAGCACCCGGACGCCCAGCCAACTGCCCTCCCGCCTCAACTCGACGACTTCGTCCCCGCGCGCGATGGTGGAGCGAACCGCCGCGTCGTCGGAAGGGCCGGCGCGCAGGTTCACCTTCTCCCCCACCACCGCATGAACATCGCCCGATGCGGCCAACGCTGGAACCAACGTCGTTCCCGCCAAGCCGACTGCCGCAACCAGGGCAAACAAGATTTCCCGTGACATGACCGCTCCTCCTGCTTGGGTGCTGGCGCGCACCGTTTTGCGAACAACACTCGGCAACGGGTGGATGATCCATGAACGGCTCTCCGGGATTTCCACTTGACCTGAAGTTAACTTGAGGTTTTAGGCTGCGAATCTGGGGATCTGGCATGCCAAGCGTCATAACCGATCCCGGCCGATAAACCTCTGAGGCAGGTAAGACGATGAGCAGTGTACAGCTGGAAACGCCGCGGCGCTCTCCCCCGACAACACGGACGCTGCGCGTTCACCGTCTGGAAAGGGTTGCGCCACAGGTTCTGCTGGTCGAACTGCGCGATCCCGATGGCCGATCGCTGCCGCAGGCGGAACCGGGCGCCCACATCGATGTCCATCTGCCGGACGGGGAGGTGCGGTCCTATTCGCTGTGCGGCGATCCGGCGGACCGGCAGGCCTACAGCATCGCCGTTCTGAACGTACCGGGCGGGCGGGGATCGCGCTTCGTCCATGGCGATCTGGCGCCGGGCACCGACATCACCATCGCCCTGCCCCGCAATAATTTCCGCTTCGACGAAGCGCCGCGCTACCTGTTCATCGCCGGGGGCATCGGCATCACCCCGCTGTTGCCGATGATCCGCGAGGCGGCGCGCCGGGAGGCCGACTGGGTTCTTCACTATTGCGTGCGCAGCGCAGCCGTGGCGCCGTTTCTCGGCGAACTCCGCGCTTTGGCCGACGCCCAAGGCGCCAACGGCCGGGTTGAGGTCCATGCTGCCGACGAAGGCAAGAAACTGACGGTGGATGCGCTGCTTGCAGATACCCCGGAAGATGTCCTGATCTATTGCTGCGGTCCGCAGCGGCTGATGGAAGCCGTGGCCGCCGCCGCCCGGCCGACGCAAGACGTGCGTTTCGAGTGGTTCGCGCCGCGCGCGGACACCGCCCCCAAGGCTGCGTCGGACGACGGCTTCGAAGTGGTTTGCGCCCGCTCCGGCGTGACCGTCACCGTGGCGGCGGGGACCAGCATTCTGGAAGCGCTCGACGCCGCGGGCGTCGCGGTCGATTCGTCCTGCGAGCAGGGCATCTGCGGCACCTGCGAGACGGCTGTGCTGGAGGGTGAACCCGACCACCGCGACAGCGTCCTGTCCGACGCCGAACGTGCTGCCGGCAAGACGATGATGCTGTGCGTATCGCGTGCCCGAAGCGCAAGATTGGTGTTGGACGTTTGATATCCGACAGTTCACCACAAGACATTGGGAGGAATGATGACCGAGGAAGACCTGCAGCGGCTCGGGCTGGCGCTGTTGAACAGCCCGGCGGAGGCCATCGTCTATTCCGACCGGGAGGGCCTGATCCGGTTCTGGAACGCGGGAGCGGAGCGTGTGTTCGGCTTCACCGCCGAGGAGGCGCTCGGCCAGTCGCTGGACATCATCATCCCCGAACGCCAGCGCCAACGCCATTGGGAGGGCTATGACGAGGTGATGCGGACGGGCGTGAGCCGCTATGGCAGCGGCGATCTGCTGTCGGTGCCAGCGCTGCGCAAGGACGGCAGCCGCATCTCCGTCGAGTTCACCATCGTGCCCCTGAAGGACGCTGACAGGGCGATGATGGGAATGGCGTCGGTCATGCGCGACGTATCGGCCCGCTTCGACGAGTTGAAGACCCTGCGGCGGCAGGCGGCCGGACGCTGAAAAAGGCCCTGCCCTACCCTACGCCCCGCCGGCGACCCGGTCAGCGCCTGTTCCAACCCGCCGGCCAGCTTGGGCGAAACCAGGACGGTGGACGCCGCGGAATCCTCCAGGCTCCGCACCGGTTCGCGCGGGTGCAGCTTGGCGTTGACCGGCGTCGCCGCCATGCCGGCGGCCCAGATGGCGAAGAACAGGAATTGTAGACCAATAGACGAGAATCGGGAGCTTTATCAACGGCGTAGGCGGAATGGTCCAACCAGAGGATTGCCACAGCGTCACAGCACCATCAGGAGGGCCGGGACGCCAGCCAGCACGGCGCCCTGGGTGCCGCCCCACACCGTGCTCTCCTCGGCCAGCAAGCCGCCGACGTCGCGGATATGGACGATTGCGCAATAGAGGGACGGAACGAGGGCGGTCAGCGATAGCCACAACACCCAGTCCGGGGCTCCCCCGATCACGACCGCCGGTGCGAGCATCAGCATCGTCCGGCCGATGCCGGACAGACCGTCGGCGATCAGTCCGGGCCATCCCCGCGCCGGCCGGCCGCTGCGGCAGGGCATCAGAAGCAGCCCGCCGACCATCGCGGCTGCGGTGGCCGCACCGATCAGCAGCGCCGTCTGCATCGGCAGAAGGAGCGACCAGGGAGCGGTGGTGAGCAAGGTGGCCGGCAATCCCCAGAGCAGCAGGCGCATCCACATGTTCGGCTGCCGGTAGACCGTACCGAGAAACACGCCTCCCAGCACACAGCTGGCGACAGTGAGCAGACCGGCTGTGATCAGCAGGTAGTCGATCAGAAACTGTTCGGTCAGCATCACCATCGAAGCGCTCTCCGTCTGTGCGGACCAGTCACAGTGGTGGGCGGCTGCAAGCCGCGTCAACCGAAATGCGGCGCTTCAGTCATGAACGGCCCACGATTGCTGGCAGGCCGCGCATCCGCTCTATATAGGATTGCAGCCCCCGTGTCGGATCTGACCTTCCAATCCGGCGCATCTCTGCCGGGCAACCCTGGGACAAGCCCGAATGTCGACCAAACTGGACTTTCGCCGCCTCCGTTATTTCGTCGCCGTCTGCGAACTGGGCAGCTTTTCCAAAGCCAGTGAGTTTCTGAACGTCGCCCAGTCGGCGATCAGCCAGCATGTGGCGACGCTGGAGGAGGATTTGGGCGTCCAGCTTCTGGTGCGGCAGCCGCGCGGCGTCAGCCGGACGGAAGCGGGGGAACGGCTCCACGCCCATGCCAGGGGCGTGCTGCACGCGCTGGAGCAGGCGGAACTGGACGTGCTGTCGCTGGCGCGGGCGGTGGTGGGACCGGTGATGGTCGGCTTCAACTACACCGCGATGGAGGCCATCGGCCTGCCCTTCATCCGCCGGGTCGCCTCCACCCTGACGGAGGTGAAGCTCCGCGTCATCGAAGCGCACAGCGAGATCATGCACCAGTGGATGCTGTCCGGTCAGGCCGACATCGCCCTGACCCTGGTGCCCCCCAACGACGACCGGCTGGAAGGCGTTCCGCTGCTGGACGAGGAACTTGTTTGTCTCGGTACCCGCGCGATGCTCGGCGACGGAGGACCGATCGATCTCGCCGACGCGCTGCGCCTGCCGCTGATCATGCCCGGCCGAACCGCCGTGCTGCAGGCGCTGGCCAGCGACGCGGAGGTGCGCAACGCCATCGCCGCGCGGGTCCATATGGAGATCGAATCGGCGATCCCGCTGAAACGGGCGGTCAGCGCCGGGCTGGGCGTGACCATCCAGTCGGCGGCGCTGGCCGGCGACGAGATCGCCCGCGGCGAGCTGGTGGCGCGGCCGGTGGTCAACCCGACGATGGGACGCACCCTGTATCTGGTGTCCTCGCGCATCAAGACCGCATCCCGCGCGGTGATGGAGGCGCGGCGGCTGATGATCGACGTGGTGCACGAGGCGCAGGCGAGCGGCCGCTGGCCCGGACGGCTGCGCGATACCCATCTCGAAACCAGATAGCTCGCTTCTTTTCTTTATATTTTACGACCCTGCAATCCCGTGGTGATCTGTTTCGCAGGCAAACAATTCGAAGGCCCGCAGTTGAATGGGCCCGGCTTCCGGCCCCGGCTTCTCCGCCGCCGGAATGCCGCAACGAACCACTGGAGGGAGGTGCAGGACATGACGACCACCAAGACGTCCACCCATGGTCTTACCCGCGCGAAGCCGATGCTGGGGCTGCTCGCCGCCGCTTCGGCCACCGCGCTGATGGCGCTGCCGACGGACGCGGAGGCGGCGACGCGGATGCGCTGCAGCCATCAGCTGCCGCCGGCCCACCATATCTCCAAGGTCGTCGAGCGCTGGGCTGCGGAGGTGAAGACCCTGTCCGATGGCAATCTGGACGTCCAGGTGTTCGGCTCCGACAGCCTGATCAAGGCCAACGAGAACATCCTGGCCGTGGCCAAGGGCGACATCGAATGCGCCTTCTCGCTGAATTTCCAGTGGGGCAAGACCCTGCCGCTGATGAACGTCACGGTCGGCCCCTACACCATGTCGTCGATCGAGGCGTGGAAGAAATGGCCGGACTCCGAAGCCGCCGCCTTCCTCGAGGAGCGCCTGCTGAAGAAGGGCGTGAAGAACATCGCCTGGATGTTCCAGACCAACACCAGCGTCTTCACCTCCAAGGGCAAGCCGCTGCTTAAGCCGGAGGATTTCCAGGGGCTGAAGATGCGCGGCCTCGGCCCGGCCTTCGACCGCGGGCTGAAGGCGATGGGCGCCACCCCGGTGGCGATCCCCGGCAGCGAGGTCTATCAGGCGCTGGCGACCGGCGTCATCGACTCCGCCATCACCGACGTCGCCGCAGCCTGGTCGCGCAAATACTACGAGGTGCAGGACCACATGACCGTGGTGCCGGTGCTGGCCGCCTATCTGCACGGCTACGTCAATCCCGGCTGGTACAACAAGCTGACCGACAAGGACAAGGCCGCCCTGAAGAAGGCCGGCGACCTTGCCGCCGGCTGGGCGATCGAAGCCTCGCAGGAGGCTGCGGCCAGCGCGCCGGCGGACTTGGCATCGAAGGGCGTCAAGGTCCACATTGCGACCCCGGAGGAGAATGCCGCCTTCAAGGCCGCCATGGCTCCCGCCTTCGCCGAGGGATTCGCCGACGAAACCGGCGCCGACGGCCGCAAGCTTCTGGAACTCGTCAACAAGCTCCAGTGAAGAGGGGACCGGCCATGAGCAGCATGTCCACCCCCGACACCGCCACACCGGCAAGCGGCAGGGGCGCGGCCCGCGGCGCCTTGCGCCTGCTGACCGGCACCGCGTCGGTCCTGTCGCGCATCGGCGGCGCACTCAGCATCCTGCTGATCGTCGTCGTGCTGGCCCTCACCACCGCCGGCGTCTTCGCCCGCTATGTCGTGGGCCAGCCGCTGGAGGGTGTGGACGAGGCCTGCGGCTTCATGGTCGTCGCCATGGTGATGGCCGGTGCGGCGGAGGCGCTGCGCACCGGCCACCATATCCGCATCGACCTGATCATGGGCTTCGTCGGTCCGCGCGGCCGGCGCTGGCTGGATGCCTGGGCCAATCTGGCGGTGCTGGTCGTCGCCGTGCTGCTGGCCCGCACCGGCTGGCACACCGCCATGTTCTCCTACGACTTCGACGCTTTCTCGCCGGGCCAGCTGGAGCTGCCGATGTGGATCCCGCAGGCCACGC
This sequence comes from Azospirillum sp. INR13, assembly GCF_015390205.1. NCBI lineage: Bacteria > Pseudomonadati > Pseudomonadota > Alphaproteobacteria > Rhodospirillales > Azospirillaceae > Azospirillum > Azospirillum sp. INR13. The sequence goes on along the minus strand of NZ_VUOI01000014.1, from coordinate 71,546 downwards.
TTCCCATCGGCGCCGCCCTGCTGGGGATCGTCGCCTTCGCCAAGCTGCTCTCCGCCCTGGCGGGCGAGGGGACGGACGAGACGAGGGGAGGCCACTGATGACGTTCCTGATCCTGGGCCTGCTGCTGCTCCTGCTGTTCAGCGGCATGCCGATCTTCGCGGCGCTCTCCCTCACCTCGCTGGGCGTGCTGGCCCTGTTCGAGGGCAGCATCGACGGCATGGCCGACGCGGTGTTCTCCAGCCTGAACAACCCGCTGCTCGCCACCATCCCGATGTTCGCCTTCATGGCGCACATCATGATCAAGGCCAAGGTGGTCGACGACCTCTACGAGATGTCGAACACGCTGGTCGGGCACATCAAGGGCGGGCTCAGCTTCGCCACCATCCTGTCCTGCACCATCTTCTCGACCATTTCCGGCTCGTCGGTGGCGACGGCGCTGACCATCGGCTCGATCTCCATCCCGCAGATGAAGCGCTTCGGCTACCGCCAGCGCGACACCTACGGGCTGATCGCCGCCGGCGGCACGCTGGGCATCCTGATCCCGCCGTCCGGGCCGATGATCCTCTACGCCATCGTCACCGACGCGTCCATCGGCGCGCTGTTCCTGGCCGGCATCATTCCGGGCCTGCTGATGGCGGTGCTGTTCGCCGGCTACAGCTGGCTCCAGGCAAAGCGGCAGGATGCCGTGCGGTCGCAGCCCTGGCCCGGCCTCGTCGCCGTCGCCGTCGCCTTCCGCAAGTCGGTCTGGGCGGTGGTGATGCCGCCGCTGATCCTGGGCGGCATCTATCTCGGCGTCTTCACGCCGGGCGAGGCCGCGGCGGTCGGTGCGGTCTATGCGCTGGCGGTGGCGCTGCTGGTCTACCGCAACGTGTCCTTCGCCGACCTGCTGGATTGCGGCGTGCAGACGATGCGGACCAGCGCCATGCTGTTCATGATCATCGCCGCCGCCGGCATGTTCGGCCACGCCATCACCATCATCCGCCTGCCGGCCCAGATCATGGAGACGGTGACGGCGCTGGGCCTGTCGCAGGGCGGCTTCATCCTGGCGGTGATGCTGGCGATCTTCATCCTGGGCATGTTCCTGGAGACCATCGCCATCATCCTGATCACCACCCCCATCATCCTGCCGGTGATGACCGCGTTGGGCATCAACCCGATCTGGTATGGCGTGATGCTGATGATCAACCTGGAACTGGCGCTGATCACCCCGCCGGTCGGCATGAACCTGTTCGTTATCAAGGGTATCACCACGTCGTCCCTTGCCGAGGTGACGCGTGGCGCCCTGCCCTACGTGCTGCTGATGATGGCGGGCCTGTTCGTGACCTGGCTGGTTCCGTCGCTGTCGCTCTGGCTGCCGCAGGCGGCGGGCTTCGGCATCTGACCTAGCCTCTTCCAGCTTTTCGCTTTCCGTTTCCACCGGATGCGCCCCCTCCCGGCGCATCCGAACGGAGGACCCTTGCCTTGACCAAAGACTCCATGACGAAAGACCCCGTGACCATCGTCGAGGTCGGCTTGCGCGACGGGCTCCAGATTCTCGACCGCGTGGTACCCACCGCCGACAAGCTGCGCTGGCTGGAGGCCGAGCACCGCGCCGGCGTCCGCCGCTTCGAAGCCGCCTCCTTCGTACCGCCCAGGCTGCTGCCCCAGATGGCCGACGCGGCCGAGGTGGTGGCCGGCGCCCGTGCGCTGCCCGGTATCATCGTCCACACGCTGGCCCCCAACCTGAAGGGCGCCACGGCGGCGCTCGCCGCCGGCTCCGACGTCATCGTCCTGCCCCTGTCGGCCAGCGAAGCGCACAGCCGCGCCAACATCCGCAAGACCCGCGAGGAGTCGGTGGAGGAGTTGGCCCGCGTCTGCCGCGCCCGCGATGAAGGCGGATACAGGACCCGAATCGACGCCGGCATCTCGACCGCCTTCGGCTGCACCATCCAGGGCGAAGTGCCGGAGGACGAGGTGGTCCGCCTCGCCGAAGCCTGCCTGGAGGCCGGGGCCGACCGCGTGGCGCTGGCCGATACCGTTGGCTACGCAAATCCGGCCCAGGTCCGCCGCCTCTACAAGCGGGTGAAGGACGTGGCCGGCGACCGGCTGCAGAGCGCCCATTTCCACGACACCCGCGGTCTCGGCCTCGCCAACTGCCTCGCGGTGCTGGACATCGGCATCCGCGAGTTCGACGCCTCGCTGGGGGGGCTGGGTGGTTGTCCGCACGCCCCCGGCGCCAGCGGCAACGTCGCAACAGAGGATCTGGTCTTCATGCTGGAGGCGATGGGCTTCGACACCGGCATCGACCTGGACGCCCTGATCGAGGCGCAACGTCTGCTCGCCACCCTTCTTCCCGGCCAGCCGCTGCACGGCAGGATCGCCGCCGCCGGCCTGCCCAAGCATTTCGACCAAAGCCATTTTCACCGGAGCCCCGTCCATGTCTGACGCCACCACCCCCAACCTGCCCCTGGCCGGCATCCGCGTCGTCGAATTCTCCCACATGGTGATGGGGCCGACCTGCGGCATGATCCTGGGCGATCTCGGCGCCGACGTGATCAAGGTGGAGCCGGTGACCGGCGACAAGACCCGCGCCCTGCCGGGGGCCGCCGCCGGCTTCTTCCGCACCTTCAACCGAAACAAGAAGTCGCTTGCCGTCGACCTGAACAGCCCCGACGGGCTGGCCGCCGTCCACAGGCTGGTCGACACCGCCGACGTGGTTCTGGAGAATTTCCGCCCCGGCCTGATGGCGCGCTACGGCCTCGACTACGCCAGCCTCCAGGCGCGCAACCCGCGCATCATCAACCTGTCCCTGAAGGGCTTCCTGCCCGGCCCTTATGAAAAGCGCACCGCGCTGGACGAGGTGGTGCAGATGATGGCCGGGCTCGCCTACATGACCGGACCCACCGGCCGGCCGTTGCGCGCCGGCAGCTCGGTCAACGACATCATGGGCGGGATGTTCGGCGTGATCGGCATCATGGCGGCGCTGCGCACCCGCGAGGCCACCGGCCGCGGCCAGGACATCCAGTCCGGCCTCTACGAGACCTGCGTCCTGCTGTCGGCCCAGCACATGCAGCAGTTCGCCGTGACCGGCGAAGCCCCGCCCCCCTTCCCAGAGCGGATCGCCGCCTTCAGCATCTACGACACCTTCGAGGTGAAGGACGGCGAGCAGATCTTCCTGGGTGCGGTCAGCGACGTGCAATGGCGGACCTTCTGCACCGCCTTCGGCTTCGACGATCTGCTGGCCGATCCCAGGCTGGACGGCAACACCAAGCGCTGCCTCGCCCGCGACTGGATGCTGCCGGAAATCCGCCGCCGCCTCGCCGCCTACAGCAAGGCCGAGATCGCCGAGCTGTTCGAGCGCAACGGCCTGCCCTATGCCCCGATCAACCGGCCGGAGGAGCTGTTCGACGATCCCCACCTGAACCAGAGCGGCGGTCTTGCCACCATCGCCACCGAGACTGGTGGAGAGGCGCGCGTGCCGCTGCTGCCGCTGACGCTGGACGGGCAGCGGCTGGGTCCGCGCATGGCGCTGCCGCAGGTCGGCGCGCAGAGCGCGGCGCTGCTGGCCGAACTGGGCTATACTCCGGCGGAAATCGACCGGCTGCTCGCCGCCGGTGTGGTGGCCGATCCGGCCGACGGACCGAAGGCGGAGGCGGGAAAGGAACGGCTCGCCTCCTGACCGGTGGGGATAAGGAAAAGAAGCAATGACCTCCGAGAGCGCACCCGAAACGCCTTTTGAGACCGGCGAGGCCCTGCTGGCCCGTCATCCCGGCGCCATCATCCAGCCCTTCAAGGGGGTGTGGCCGCGCATCGCCGCCGACGCCTACATCGCCCCCGGCGCGGTGGTGGTGGGCGACGTCACCATCGGCGCGGAGGCCAGCGTCTGGTACGGCTGCGTCCTGCGCGGCGACGACCACAGCATCGCGGTGGGGCCGCGCACCAACATCCAGGACGGCACCATCATCCATGTCATGCTGAATGAATATCCCACCGTCATCGGCGCCGACGTCGTGATCGGCCATGGCGTGCGGATGCATGGCTGCACGCTGGCGGACGGCTGCCTGATCGGCATCGGCTCCATCGTGCTGGACGGGGCCGTCGTGGAAAGCGGTGCCATGCTGGCCGCAGGATCCGTCCTGACCCTGCGCAAGCGCATCCCCGCCCGCCAACTCTGGGCCGGCAGCCCGGCCAAGCATCTGCGCGATGTCACCGACGCGGAGGTCGAGTTCATCGCCTTTGACGTCCGGCATTACGCCGGTCTCGCGCGGACCGCTTCGGGTCGCGGGTGAGGTGCTTGCGCCCGTCGTGGCGAACGCCTCACCCGTGAAACGCGCCCTCAGTTCTTCAGCTTGTAGCCCGTGCGGAAGATCCACCAGACGACGGCAAGGCAGATCGCCATCATCAGCGCGACCATGACGAGGCTCAGCGCGACGGGCACGTCGGCGGCGCCGTAGAAGCTCCAGCGGAAGCCGCTGACCAGATAGACGACCGGGTTGAACAGGGTGACCTTCTGCCAGAAGGGCGGCAGCATGCTGATCGAATAGAAACTGCCGCCCAGGAAGGCCAGCGGCGTGACGATCAGCATCGGCACGATCTGCAGCTTTTCCCAGCCATCGGCCCAGATGCCCAGGATGAAGCCCAGCAGGCTGAAGGTCACCGACGTCATCACCAGGAAGGCCACCATCCAGACCGGGTGGGCGATCGAGAAATCCACGAACAGCCTTGCGGTCAGCAGGATCAGCGTGCCGAGGATGACGGATTTGGTCGCCGCCGCCCCGACATAGCCGATCACCGTCTCGAAGGCGGAGACCGGGGCCGACAGCAGTTCGTAGATCGTGCCGGAATAGCGCGGCATGTAGATGCCGAAGGACGCGTTCGACACGCTTTCCGTCAGCACCGACATCATGACGAGGCCGGGGACGAGGAACGCGCCGTAGCTGACGCCCTCCACCGACGCGAAGCGCCCGCCGATCGCCGCGCCGAAGACGATGAAGTACAGCGAGGTGGAGATCACCGGCCCGGCGATGCTCTGGAACAGCGTGCGCCAGGTGCGGGCCAGCTCGAAGACGTAGATGGCCTTGATCGCATGCAGGTTCATGCCCGCTCCTTCACGAGGCTGACGAAGATCTCCTCCAGGGAGCTTTCCTCGGTGCGCAGGTTCGTATAGTTGATGCCGTGGTCGCCCAGCTTGCGCAGCAGCCCGGCGATGCCGGTACGCTCGCCCTGCGTGTCGAAGCTGTAGACCAGTTCCCGCCCATCGGCCGACAGGGTCAGCGGATAGCCGGCGAATTCGGGCGGGATGGAGTCCAGCGGGGACAGCAGTTGCAGGGTCAGCAGACGCTTGCCCAGCTTTTCCATCAGCGCGGCCTTCTCCTCAACCAGGATGATCCGCCCGCCGGAGATCACGCCGATGCTGTCGGCCATCTCCTCGGCCTCTTCGATGTAATGGGTGGTCAGGATGATGGTGACGCCGCTGTCGCGCAGGCGCCCGATCATCTCCCACATGCCGCGGCGAAGCTCCACGTCCACGCCGGCGGTCGGCTCGTCCAGGAACAGCACGCGCGGCTCGTGCGACAGCGCCTTGGCGATCAGCACGCGCCGCTTCATGCCGCCGGACAGTGCCATGACCTTGGTGTCCTTCTTGTCCCACAGGGACAGGTCCTTCAGGATCCGCTCGATCACCGCCGGGTCGGACGGCTTGCCGAACAGGCCCCGGCTGAAGCTGACCGTCGCCCAGACGCTTTCGAACGACTCGGTCGTCAGCTCCTGCGGGACAAGGCCGATCAGGGAGCGGGCGGCGCGCCAGTCGCGCATGATGTCGTGGCCGTCCACCGTCACGGTGCCGGCCGTTGCCCGCACGATGCCGCAGACGATGCTGATCAGCGTCGTCTTGCCGGCGCCGTTCGGTCCCAGCAGCGCGAAGATCTCGCCATGGCGAATGTCGAGATCGACACCCTTCAGGGCCTGGAAGCCGGATGCGTAGGTCTTTTCCAACCCACGAATCTGAATGATTGGCTGCATATCTCCCCTCGGCTTGCGGATGCGCCGGGTGCGGGCGCCATTGGAGCGGGCGCCAGCATAGCGTCTGTGGCATCATGCCGCACCCACGTTACCGGTAACACCCCATATGCGGTAAGCGCGCGACACAGGCCGCCGGGCGATCAGCCGTCACTCGTCCAACCGTCACTCGTCCGGCAGCATGCCCTGCGGCAGGTTCTCGCGGAAGATCACCTCGCCCCGCGGCGTCTCCACCCCCTGCATCGCCGGCCGCCCCGCCCGCAGGTTGCTGAAGATCGCCACGCAGGCCGACAGCGTGTTGCGCGGGTCCTGGGTGATGACCGCATCCAGCGTGCCGTCGATCAGCAGGCCGCGGGTCTCGTTGGTCAGGCCGTGGCCGATGCAGACCATCTCCCGCTCCCGCCGGGTCTCCTTCAGTGCGCGGGCCACGCCCTCCGCCCCGCCGCCGATGTTGTAGACGCCGGCAAGGTCGGGGTGCAGCCCCAGCAGCATGCGGGTCTGGCGGTAGCTCTTGCCCTCGTCGTCATGGCCCTCGCGCAGGCCGACCACCTCGATGTCGGGGGCGATCTCCTTCAGGACATGCAGGAACCCCATCTCGCGGTCCTCATGGGCGCGGTAGCTGAGGCTGCCGGCGATCATCGCCACCTTCGCCGGCCGCCTGCCCAGGAATCGCGCGATCAGATAGCCGGCGGTCCGCCCCGCCGCCCGGTTGTCCAGCCCGACATAGCCGGCGCGGCGGCAGTTCAGGATGTCGGAGATCAGCGTGACCGCCGGTACGTTGCGCTCCGCCAGCGCATCCACCGCTTCGCGCACCGCCGGATGCTCCAGCGCCATGAAGGCGACGCCGTCGGCCTTGCGGCCGTGCTGGAACAGGCAGCGGGCCAGCAGTTCCGGATTGAAGCTCTTGATGAACTCGACCTGCGCCTTCACCCCGTGCGGGGCCAGCATGGCATCGGCCCGCCGGATCATCTCGCCCAGCCCGGTCAGGAAGCGGTTGTTTCCGGCCGGCAGCAGGAAGGACAGCCGCATCGGCTTCTGCACCGCCGCCGCATGCAGTTCGGACTCCGGCAGATAGTCCAGCTCCGCCGCGGCCTTCAGCACCCGCTGCACCGTGGCGGCGCGCACGCCTGGCCGGTGGTTCAGAACGCGGTCGACCGTTGCGGTGGACACGCCCGCCGCCTGCGCGATGTCGACCACCCGCGGCAGACCGCGCTGGGTTCCACGCTGGAGTCCCTGGGTGTCCGCATCATCCATCGGCGAAACCATCAAAAACCATCATCATTCGCGTTTGACACTTGTTGGCCCTGGACCTACCGTCCACCCAACAATCATCAATTGACATCAGATCACATCAGAAACGCAAGGCCGGAAGCAGCAAAGTCGGCCGGAACCCTATGGGAGGATCGAACATGACCAGTCTGACCCGCCGCACCATGCTGAAGGCCTTCGCCACCGCCCCCGCGGCCCTTCCCGCCATCGGGGCCGCCGGTGCCGTCATCGGCATGCCGCACATCGCGCGCGCCGCGGAATTCGAGCTGAAGTACGGCAACAACCTGCCGCTGACCCATCCGCTGAACGTCCGCGCCCACGAGGCGGCGGAGCGGATCGCCAGGGAGTCGAACGGCCGGGTCGAGGTCAGGATTTTCCCCAACAACCAGCTCGGCGGCGACACCGACATGCTGTCCCAGGTGCGCAGCGGCGGGCTGACCTTCTTCACCCCGTCGGCGCTGGTCATCGCCACGCTGGTTCCGGTCGCCGCCATCAACGCGGTCGGCTTCGCCTTCTCCGACTACGATCAGGTGTGGAAGGCGATGGACGGCAAGCTGGGCGCCCATGTCCGCAACGCCATCTCCAAGGTCGGCCTCCACGCCTTCGACAAGATGTGGGACAACGGCTTCCGCCAGATGACCAGCGGCGGGAAGGCGATCACGTCCGCCGCCGACATGGACGGGCTGAAGATCCGCGTGCCGGTCAGCCCGCTCAGCATCGCAATGTTCAAGGGTCTGGGTGCTGCCCCCACCAGCCTGCAGTTCAGCGAGGTCTATTCGTCGCTGCAGACCCGGATCGTCGACGCGCAGGAGAACCCGCTGCCGATCATCCAGGTCGCCAAGCTGTACGAGGTGCAGAAATACTGCTCCCTGTCCAACCACATCTGGGACGGATTCTGGTTCATCGCCAACGGCCGTGCCTGGAAGGGCCTGCCGCCGGAGATGCAGACCATCGTCGCCAACGCCATCAACGACGCCGGCATGGCCCAGCGCGGCGACATCAAGGCGCTGAACGCCTCGGTCCGCGCCGATCTGGAATCGAAGGGGCTGGCCTTCAACCAGCCGTCGCCCGACAGCTTCCGCGCCAAGCTGCGCGACAGCGGCTTCTACGGCGAGTGGAAGGGCCGTTTCGGGGACGAGGCCTGGGGCCTGCTGGAGGAGGCGGTCGGCAAGCTCGCCTGAGCGTCGATCCTTTCAAATCAGAGACCGTGAGTTTCCGGAGCCTCTTATCGGCCGTCATCCCCGCGAAGGCGGGGATCCAGTGTTTCCCGAGCAGAACCAATGGGTAAGCCTGGATCCCCGCCTTCGCGGGGATGACGCCGAAAAAGGTGCCGGCATCCTGTGAGTCAGCGCCTGAGCGCGAAGACGGGAATGACGGCCGAGAGAGGCAAAACTCACAAACGCTCAGGTATTCTTCCATGAAGGAACCCCCCGTCATGTCCCACCTGTCCGAACCGGTCCACGGCTTTGCGGAGGCGCCCGGCAGCTTGGGCACCGGCGGTGCCTCTTCGCTGCTCCGCAAGATCGACCGCGGCCTGTCGGTCGGGGTGGAGATGGCGGCGGGGCTTCTGGTGCTGGTCGAGATCATCGTCCTGCTGGCCGGCGTCGTCGCCCGCTACCTGTTCCACACCCCGCTGGTCTGGTCGGACGAGTTGGCCTCGATCCTGTTCCTCTGGCTGTCGATGCTGGGGGCCGTGGTGGCTCTGCGCCGGGGCGAGCATATGCGAATGACTGGTCTGGTCAGCCGCGTCGGCCCGCAGACGCGGGGCCTGCTGGAATGCATCGCCATCACCGCCCCCATCGCCTTCCTGGCGCTGGTGCTCTACCACGCGGTGGATTACGCGATCGAGGAGCAGTTCATCACCACCCCGGCGATGGAGGTATCCAACGCCTGGCGTGCCTCGGCCCTGCCGGTCGGGCTGGGGCTGATGCTGGTGGCGGCGCTGTTCCGCCTGCTGCGGGTCGCCCGGCCGCTGACCGTGCTGGCGGCGGCGCTGGTGACGGGCGCCATCGTCGTGGGCTTCTGGGTCGCCGGTCCGGTGCTGAAGCCGCTGGGACAGCTGAACCTCATCATTTTCTTCGTTGGGCTGGTTGCCGCCAACGTCTTCGCCGGCGTGCCCATCGCCTTCTCCTTCGCGCTCGCCACCTTCGCCTATCTGGCGCTGACCACCTCCACGCCGCTGCTGGTGATGGTCGGCCGGCTGGACGAGGGGATGAGCCACCTGATCCTGCTGGCGGTGCCGCTGTTCGTCTTCCTCGGCCTCCTGATCGAGATGACCGGCATGGCACGCGCCATGATCCAGTTCCTGGCCAGCCTGCTGGGCCATGTGCGCGGCGGCCTGTCCTATGTGCTGATCGGCGCGATGTATCTGGTGTCCGGCATCTCCGGCTCGAAGATCGCCGACATGGCGGCCATCGCGCCCGTCCTGTTCCCGGAGATGAAGAAGCGCGGCGCTCCTCCGGGCGATCTGGTGGCGCTGCTGTCGGCCACGGGCGCGCAGACCGAGACCATTCCGCCCAGCATCGTGCTGATAACCATCGGGTCGGTCACCGGCGTGTCGATCGCGGCACTCTTCACCGGCGGCATGCTGCCGGGCGTGGTCCTGGGCGCCTGCCTGTGCTTCGTCGTCTGGCGGCGCTACCGGCATGAGGATCTGAGCCATGTCGAGCGCACCCCCGGCCGCGAGATCGCCCGGCTCGCCATGGTGGCGCTGCCCGCCATCCTGCTGCCCTTCGTCATCCGCGCCGCGGTGGTCGAGGGCATCGCGACGGCGACCGAGGTGTCGACCATCGGCATCGCCTATTCCACTATCGTCGGGCTGCTGATCTACCGCCAGTTCGACTGGGGCCGGCTGAAGCCGATGCTGATCGAAACGGCGTCGCTGACCGGAGCCATCATCTTCATCGTCGGCTGTGCCACCTCGATGGCCTGGGGCCTGACCCAGTCCGGCTTCTCGTCCGACCTCGCCCGCTTCATGGCCGGCATCCCCGGCGGCGCCTACGGCTTTCTCGCCATCTCCATCGTCGCCTTCATCATCCTGGGCAGTGTTCTGGAGGGCATCCCGGCCATCGTGCTGTTCGGACCGCTGCTGTTCCCCATTGCCCGCGCCGCAGGGGTGCACGAGGTGCATTACGCGATGGTCGTCATCTTCGCCATGGGCATCGGCCTGTTCGCCCCGCCCTTCGGCGTCGGCTATTACGGCGCCTGCGCCATCAGCAAGGTGAATCCCGACGAAGGCCTGAAGCACATCTGGGGCTATGTCGGCGCCCTGCTGGTCGGCCTGGTGATCGTCGCCGCCATCCCCTGGATTTCGACCGGTTTCCTGGCGCGCTGAGAGCCGCCGGTTCGATCCGATCCCCCCTTATCCGGAGTTCCTTCTATGAGCCGATTCTTCGGCCAGATCCGTCAGGCTGGCTACGTGGTGCGCGACATCGAGGCCGCCATGGACTATTGGAGCCGCACGCTCGGCATCGGCCCCTGGTTCTACAACGAGCGGGTTCCGATCCGGAACTACACCTACCGCGGCGAATCCTACGAGGTTCACAATTCGGTGGCGTTGGCGAACTCGGGTCCGCTGCAGATGGAGCTGATCCAAACCCGCAACGACGCGCCGTCTATGTACCGCGACTTCCTCCAGGCCGGGAACACGGGCCTGCAGCATGTCGCCTATTGGACCGAGGATTACGACGCCGACCTGGAGCGGCTGCTCGGCCAGGGCTTCAAGCCGGTGATGAGCGGCGAGGTCGGCGAGAAGGGCCGCTTCGTCTATTTCGACACCGAGTACCACCCAGGCACGGTGATCGAGCTGTCGGAGGTCGCCGGCCCGAAGGGCAGGATGTTCGACTTGATCCGCGAGGCCTCGTTGGGCTGGGACGGGTCCGATCCGGTGCGGCCGTTTCCGGATTTGGGCAAGCTGTAAGAGGGCGAGGTCAGACCCCCACCTAACCTCCCCCTCCCCGCTTAAGCGCCAGTCCCCCTCCCCCGCCCAGCGGGGGAGAGTCGGGGTGGGGGCAATAAGCCGCCGCTCCTCCATGCGACCGAACAAGGCCAAGCCCATGCACGCCGACCGCATCGAAGCCACATACCTGATCGAAACCCCCCTCGCCCCGGCCAAGGTGGCGGAGGTGATGGCGGGCGAGCAGTCCTGCGGCACCTTCACCCGTGTCCATGGCGAAACCGACGACCTGCGCGCCCGCGCCCGCGCCATCGTCGAGTCGGTGGAGAAGCTCGACACCGCCGACACGCCTGCCCTGCCCAACAATTGGCTGGAGCGTCAGCGCACTACCGGCCCGTGGCAGCGCGCCCGCATCACCATCTCCTTCCCCACCGCCAACATCGGCGCCAACCTGCCCACGCTGGCCGCGACGGTCGCCGGCAACCTCTATGATCTCGGCGAGGTGACCGGCCTCCGCCTGGAATCCCTTCGCATTCCGCAGGCCTTCCGCGCGCGCTTCGACCTGCCCCGCCACGGCGTCGCCGGCACGCGCCGGCTGACCGGGGTGCAGGACGGGCCGCTGGTCGGCTCCATCATCAAGCCGAATGTCGGGCTGTCGGCCGAGGAGACCGGCGATCTGGTCGGCACGCTGTGTGCCGCCGGGCTCGACTTCATCAAGGACGACGAGATCTGCGCCGACCCGGCCCATGCGCCGCTGGCCCAGCGCATCCCCGCGGTGATGGACCGGGTGCGCCGCCACCAGGACCGCACCGGCAAGCATGTGATGGTCGCCTTCAACATCACCGACGAGACCGACGCCATGCGCCGCCACGCCGATCTGGTGGAGCGCGAAGGCGGGTCCTGCATCATGGTCAGCCTGAACTGGTGCGGCTATTCGGCGGTTCAGACCCTGCGCCGGCACAGCGGGCTGGTGCTGCACGGTCATCGCAACGGCTTCGGCGCCTTGTCCCGCCATCCGCTGCTGGGCATCGGCTTCGACGCCTATCAGGCGCTGTGGCGGCTGGCCGGGGTGGACCACATGCATGTCCACGGCTTGAACGGCAAATTCGCCCAGCCCGACGCCGAGGTGATCGACGGCGCACGGGCGTGCCTGGCGCCGCTGGCCGCCGATGCGTCCGACGCTGCGGACGCCGTCATGCCCGCCTTCTCCTCCGGCCAATGGGCCGGCACGGTGCCGGTCACCTGGGAAGCGGTTGGCACGGCAGACCTGATGTTCATGTCCGGCGGCGGCATCATGGCCCATCCCGATGGGCCGGCGGCCGGGGTGCTGAGCATCCGGCAGGCCTGGGACGCCGTCCGCGCCGGGCGCACTCTCGACGATGCGGCGGCCGATCTGCCGGAGTTGCGCCGGTCGCTGGACTTCTTCGGAAAGAAGGACTGACCATCATGCCGGCGATCCCGAAGCTCGGCTGGTACGGCGACGACTTCACCGGGGCGACCGACACGCTGGCCGCGCTGGCGAAGGCCGGGCGGCGGGCGTTGCTGTTCCTCGACGTGCCCGACGTCGGCCGGCTGGGTGCCGCACAGAGAGGCGCCGGTGGTCCGCTCGACGCCATCGGCATCGCCGGGGCGGCCCGCAGCATGCCGCCCGACGCCATGCGGACGGAACTGGAGCCGGTCGGCCGCTTCTTCGCGGCGCTGGGCGTGCCGGTGATGCATTACAAATGCTGCTCGACCTTCGACAGCGCCCCCAAAATCGGCAGCATCGGGGAGGCGGTGCGCACCCTTGCGCCCCATTTCCCCAACCGGTTCCGCCCGGTGGTGGGCGGGCAGCCGAACATCGGCCGCTACTGCCTGTTCAGCACCCTGTTCGCCGCAGCCGGCACCGGTGGCACGGTCCACCGCATCGACCGCCACCCGACCATGAGCGCTCACCCCGTCACCCCTATGGCAGAGGCCGACCTGCGCCGGCACCTCGCCGCGCAGGGGCTCGACGGGACGGCGGCTCTGCACTACCCCGATTACTGCCTGGACGACGTGGCGCTGGACATCCTGCTGGAGCGGCTGCTGGCGGAGCATCCCCCCGCCGTGCTTCTGGACGTCTCCCGCAGCGCCGACCTCGCCGCCGTCGGCCGGCTGATCTGGACCCATGCCCTGCGCCAGCCGCTGCTGGCGGTGGGGCCGAGCGGCGTCGCCCAGGCCCTGACCGCCAATTGGGACGCCCAATCCCCGCCCGCGCTCATCGAGGAGACGCCGCTCGCCACAGCGTCAGCCCGGTCTTCCTGATGGCCGGCAGCCTGTCGCCGGTAACCCGCCGGCAGATCGAAGCGGCCAGGTCCTACAGCCGCATCCAGGCCGATGCCGCCGCCCTGTGCGACGATCCCGGCTATGCCGAACGCCTGCTGGGAGAGGTCGCCGAATCCTTGCGCGATGGACGCCACACGCTGGTATGGACCGCGCCGGCCGAGCCGGGAAGCGCCGACACCACCCGCGCCGGCCGGGTCGCGGCGGCCACGGCGGCATTCGCCGCAGCGGTGCTGCGCGCAGTGCCCCTGCGCCGGCTCGGCATCGCCGGCGGCGACACGTCGAGTCTCGCGGTGCGGGCGCTCGGCTGCTGGGGGTTGTCCTACCGCTGCACCTTGGCGCCCGGCGTCACCGTCAGCCGCACCCATGCCGACGATCCGGCGGCGGACGGGCTGGAGTTGATGCTGAAAGGCGGCCAGATGGGCGGCGACGACCTGTTCGAACAGCTGCTTGGCTGATCCAACCGCCGGTTGCGGGGTCATTCGGGCCGCACCGCCGTCAGTCAATTATTTCCGAAAGCGCAGCATAAAGTTACATAAGCGTCCAAATGAATTGCCCCAACCTCTCCGTGCTATTCGGGGAGTCCGACGTGTTGCGTTCGTATGAAATTAACGTTTCTGTCTGATAAAATGCTTATAATTATAACCTTGGACGTACTCCGACATGGGCGCGGCAGCCTGCATCAACCATACGTCCGGCCAACATTGGTCAACGAATGATTTTGCAGCACTTACCCTGATTGACGACCCGATCTGGGTCGCCGATCTGCGGACAGGCCACGCCCTCTGGGCGAACGGCGCGGCTTGCACCCTTTGGGGATTGCGGTCGCCGAATGAGCTCCCCGCGAACGCCGATTGCTTCCTGCCGGAGGCGGTCCGGCAGCGGCTTCCCGAATACGCCCTGTTGCTTTCGAACGGCGCCAGCGTGAGCGAGCGCTGGATCATTGCGGCTGCGACCGGCCCGGCCTCCCTGTCCTGCCACTGCTCCGGCATCCGTCTGACCGACGGGCGGACGGCAATGCTCGTGCATGGCAGGCCGCGTCCGGCCGAAGCGGCGGCGCCCTCCGCGCTGCACCTGTCGCGGATGGTGGAGCATCTGCCGATGGCGGCGGCCTATGTCGAGGACGAGCGGATCTTCATCAACCAGGCGGCGGAGCGGTTGACCGGCTACCGGCAGGAAGACCTGCCCGGCATGGACGCATGGTTCTCCGCCGCTTACCCCGGCCATGACCGTGAGATCCGCAGCCGCTACGACGCCGCACGGCTGGCGGAAGCCTCGGTCCTGACCGACCTGGAGATCACCTGCAGGAACGGCAACCGGCGCTGGATACGCTTCTTCGCCTATCTGACCCGGGGCGGCGAGGTATGGCTGATGGAGGATGTGACCGATCATCGCGCCACGCTGGAGGCTCTGCACCACGAGCGCGCGGTTCTGCAAAGCCTGATCGATTCGATGCCGGACATCGTCTTCTTCAAGGATCGGGACGGCGTCTACCTCAACTACAATCTTGCGGCCCTGGACTATGTCGGCTGGCGGCCGCTTCCCGACGACCGGTTGCGGGATGCCGATCTGGTCGACGCCGAAACGGCGGAGCGCCGCCGGCAGGGAGATTTGCGCGCCATGGAACAGGGAATGGCGCGCAACGAGGAATGGTTCGTCTACCGCGACGGCCGGCAGCGGCTGATGGAAACCGTCAAGACCGTCTGCCGCGACCGCGAAGGGACCGTCCTTGGCGTCGTCGGCATCTCCCGCGATGTCACCGACCGGCGGGCCATGGAGGAAATGCTTCGGCGCAGCGAGGCGGAAAAGGACCATCTCGCCAACCACGATCCGTTGACCGGCCTGCCGAACCGCCGGCTGTTCTTCGCCCGCACCCAATCCGAACTCGAACGGTCGCGCCGCATCGGCCAGCCGCTGGCCTTGCTGTTCATCGATCTGGACAGCTTCAAGCCGGTGAACGACCGGCTGGGCCACGGTGCGGGCGACCAGGTGCTGCGCGTGACGGCGGATCGGCTGTCGGGATGCCTGCGCGGCTCCGACCTCGTCGCACGGATCGGCGGTGACGAGTTCACCGTGCTGCTGGAGGGAATCGGCTCCCCCGCCGATGCGGAGCGGATCGCCGGCAAGCTGATCCGCGCCCTGTCGGCGGAGATCACGCTCGGCGGCGAGTGCGTGACGGTCGGCGCCAGCATCGGCATCGCGCTGTACCCGCGGGATGCCGACGACGCCCGGTCCCTCGTGAAGGCGGCGGACGACGCGCTCTACCGTGCCAAGCATGCCGGGCGGGGCCGCTATGCCGTCTGCGATCCGCGCCGCTGAACCGCGCGCACCGGCCGCCCTCCAGTCATGATGTAGCAACACTACAGAACCGCAACCGAAGCAAGCATCGGCCATTTTTCCTGGAAAACCCTTGTTTTCCAATCTGCCGCCTGTGCGCCCCCTGCGACGGAATTACCCAGGGGGCGCGCTTGCACGGGCTGCCCCGACAGGAGTATGTAGTAAAGCTACAAGACGGGAGCGGAAGCCGGCAGGGTCCGGAACCACTTCCCGCCGACGGGCCTGCACCGATGCGCGGCAGCGAGGACATCGACCGATGAACATGGACAGCAAGGATGTGGGGGGCTGGAGCCAGCCGACTCCGCAAACTCTCGACGCACTGATGCCCGACGCCATCGCTCTCGCCGCCGAAAACCTCGGCGTCAAGAAGGCACATTACGACACCCCCACCCTGTTCGCGCTGGCCGTACTGGCCGGTGCCTTCATCGCGCTGGGCGGCCTGTTCGCCACCGTCACCATGTCGGGGGCGGAAGGCATGATGCCCTACGGCGTGACCCGGCTGCTGGGCGGGCTGGTCTTCTCCATGGGCCTGATCCTGGTGATCGTCGGCGGCGCGCAGCTGTTCACCGGCGACGCGCTGATGGTGATGGCCTGGGCCAGCGGCCGGCTGCATGCCCGCGAGATGATGCGGGTGTGGACCACGGTGTGGATCGGCAACTTCGTCGGCGCCGCCGGCACGGCGCTGCTGGTCTTCCTGTCGGGGCAATATACCTTCGGGCACGGCGCGGTCGGCGCATCGGCGCTGTATTTCGCGGTGGCCAAAAGCTCGCTGCCGACAAGCCAGGCCTTCTTCCTCGGTATCCTCTGCAACGTGCTGGTCTGCCTCGCCGTCTGGCTGGCGCTCGGCGCGCGCAGCGTCGGCGACAAGATCCTGGCGATCACCTTCCCGGTCGCCGCCTTCGTCGCCGCCGGCTTCGAGCACTGCGTCGCCAATATGTACTTCGTCCCGCTCGGCCTGCTGATCGAATGGGGCGCGCCGGACAGCTTCTGGGCCGACCTCGGCCGCTCCGCTCCCTCCATCCCGGTCGGCCACTATCTGGTCAACCTCGCCGCGGTCACCATCGGCAACTGGATCGGCGGTGCGGTCATGGTGGGTGCGGTCTACTGGTTCATCTACCGCCGCCCCAAGCTGCGCTGAGCAGCGGCGTACGTCCTCTCCTCCTCCCCATTCTCCAATCCGTCATCCCCGCGAAAGCGGGGATCCAGGCCGCCTCGCCGGCTTCCCTCCGCATGCCCTGGAGTCCCGCCTTCCGCGGGAATGACGGTCGAAATCAAAGCGGCCATGTCAAAGCGGCCATCCGCCCTGCCGAACAACCCTTCAAGATACGGGACATCCCTTCCCATGAGCGCCATCACCGAAATCCGCGCCCGCGAAATCCTGGACAGCCGCG
The DNA here is from genome assembly GCF_015390205.1 of Azospirillum sp. INR13. Lineage (NCBI taxonomy): Bacteria > Pseudomonadati > Pseudomonadota > Alphaproteobacteria > Rhodospirillales > Azospirillaceae > Azospirillum > Azospirillum sp. INR13. Next base: position 54,353 of record NZ_VUOI01000014.1, on the reverse strand, counting down.
GCAACCCCACCGTCGAGGTCGACGTCACCCTCGAAACCGGTGCCTTCGGCCGGGCCGCGGTGCCGTCGGGCGCCTCCACCGGCGCCCATGAGGCGGTCGAACTGCGCGACGGCGACAAGGGCCGCTTCGGCGGCAAGGGCGTGCTGAAGGCCGTTCAGTCGGTCAACGGTGAACTCGCCAAGGCCCTGATCGGCATGGATGCCGCCGACCAGCGCGTGCTCGACATGACCATGATCGAGATCGACGGCACCGAGAACAAGGGCCGGCTCGGCGCCAACGCCATCCTGGGCGTGTCGCTGGCGGTCGCCCGCGCCGCCGCCGAGGATGCCGGCCTGCCGCTCTACCGCTATGTCGGCGGCGCCTTCGCCTCGCTGCTGCCGGTGCCGATGATGAACATCATCAACGGCGGCGCCCATGCCGACAACCCGATCGACATCCAGGAATTCATGATCATGCCGGTGGGCGCCGAAACCGGCGCGGACGCCATCCGCATGGGTTCCGAGATCTTCCAGTCCCTCAAGATGAAGCTGAAGGACGCCGGCCACAACACCAATGTCGGCGACGAGGGCGGCTTCGCCCCCAACATCGGGCTCAACCGACGAGGCGCTGGGCTTCGTCATGAAGGCCATCGAGGCCGCCGGCTACAAGCCGGGTGACGACGTCATGCTGGCGCTCGACGCAGCCTCGACCGAGTTCTTCAAGAACGGCAAGTATGAGCTGGCCGGCGAAGGCAAGTCGCTGTCGCCGGAGCAGATGGTCGCCTACTGGTCCGATCTGGTCGGCCGCTTCCCGATCATCTCGATCGAGGACGGCATGGCGAAGGACGACTGGGAAGGCTGGAAGGCGCTGACCGACGCCATCGGCAACAAGGTGCAGCTGGTCGGCGACGATTTGTTCGTCACCAACCCGAAGCGTCTGGCCCAGGGCATCCGCCAAGGTGTCGCCAACTCGATCCTGGTGAAGGTCAACCAGATCGGCACGTTGTCGGAGACGCTGGAAGCGGTCGACATGGCGCACAAGGCCGGCTACACCGCCGTGCTGTCGCACCGCTCGGGCGAGACCGAGGACAGCACCATCGCCGATCTGGCGGTCGCCACCAACTGCGGCCAGATCAAGACCGGCTCGCTGAGCCGTTCGGACCGTCTGGCCAAGTACAACCAGCTGATCCGCATCGAGGAGCAGCTCGGCGTCGCCGCCCGCTTCGCCGGCCGCGGCATCCTGAAGGCCTGATTTCCAGAGATCCGGAGGCCCCCTGCCCCGCGACCGTCCCGCCCCGCTCTCTCCCGCCCCCGGAGAAGCGACAAGAACCGGAAAGGCCGCGCCCAAAGGGACTTCCAGGACGGGCGGCGAGCGTCATTATCGCTGAGATTGCTCGCCCTTCTGCCCCCTTCCCCCGACTCTCTCCCCGGGGGAAGGGGGGTTCCCCGCCCAGCCGCACCATAGACCTGCGGCATAGTGTCAAGGGCCGGGGTTTCCGTCGGTTCTATGTTGCAATGCACATTTAATATACTAATATATCTATGGTTCCCGCGCGGCGCAGAATGCCGGCACAAGCCGGCAGCGGAACGTTTCCGATTTTCCAGGCGCCGCCCTGTCGAGCCTTAAAACGGGCCGCTCGATCGACCCGGTCAACCGGAGTGTTCAAAAATGCGTGCCAGTGGTGAAGCGTTCGGCAACGGCATCGGCGCCGTGGTCGAGAATGTGACCTTCGACGAGATTCGGATCGGCCAGACGGCCAGCCTTTCCCGCCAGCTGACGCTGATGGATGTGGAGTTGTTCGCGACCGTGTCGGGCAACATCAACCCAGCCCATCTGGACCCGAAATTCGCGGCCGACAGCCGCTTCCAGAAGGTGATCGGCCCGGGCATGTGGTCGGGGTCGCTGATCTCCGGCGTGCTCGGCACCTACCTGCCCGGCGCCGGATCGCTCTATGCCGGCCAGAGCCTGCAGTTCCGCCGCCCGGTCGGCCTCGGCGACATCGTCACCGCCACCGTCACCGTGATCGAGAAGCGCCCGGCCAAGAACGTCGTCGTCTTCGACTGCGTCTGCACCAACCAGGATGGCGAAGTCGTGGTTCTCGGCACCGCCGAGGTGATCGCCCCCACCCAGAAGGTCATCCGCCCGGCGCATGAGTTGCCGCAGATCCAGATGATCCGCCACGACAAGCACGACGCCCTGCTCGGCAAATGCGACGAGCTGCCGCCGGTCGTCACCGCCGTGGCCTATCCCTGCGACGCCAGCTCCCTCCAGGGCGCCGTCGAGGCCGCCCAGGCCGGGCTGATCGACCCGATCCTGGTCGGGCCGGAAGCCCTCATCCGCAAGGTCGCCGCCGCCAACGGGCTCGACATCGCCCGCTACCGCATCGTCGACGCCGCCCACAGCCGCGCCGCCGCGGCGGCCGCCGTGGCGCTGGCCCGCACCGGCGAGGCCGAAGCAGTGATGAAGGGCAGCCTGCACACCGACGAGCTGATGGGCGAGGTGGTGAAGAAGGAGACCGGACTGCGCACGGCCAGCCGGATCAGCCATGTCTTCCTGATGAATGTGCCGACCTACTCCAAGACGCTGCTGATCACCGACGCGGCGATCAACATCTACCCGACGCTGGAGGACAAGGTCCACATCGTCCAGAACGCCATCGACCTCGCCAAGGTGCTGGGCGTCGCCACCCCGCGCGTCGCCATCCTGTCGGCGGTCGAGACGATCAACCCGAAGATCAACACCACGCTGGAAGCCGCCGCGCTCTGCAAGATGGCCGACCGCGGCCAGATCACCGGCGGCATCCTGGACGGCCCGCTGGCCTTCGACAACGCCATCTCCGCCGAGGCCGCCCGCACCAAGGGCATCGTCTCCCCGGTCGCCGGACAGCCGGACATCCTGCTCGCCCCCGACCTGGAAGCCGGCAACATGCTGGTCAAGCAGCTGTCCTTCCTGGCCAACGCCGACCTCGCCGGCATCGTGCTGGGCGCCAAGGTTCCGGTCATCCTCACCAGCCGCGCCGACAACGTGCGGGCACGTCTCGCTTCCTGCGCCGTCGCCTCGCTGGTCGCCGCCGCTCAACGCCAGCCGAAGCTCGCGCTGGCCGCCGAATAGGACGTTATCGTCATGGCTGCATACTCCAAGTCCGGCAGCGACGCCTGCCTCGTCATCAACGCCGGCTCCTCCAGCCTGAAGTTCTGCGTGTTCCAAACGGGAAACAAGGGCGGCGGCAACGCCGCAGAGCTGGAGCCGGTGGTCACCGGCCAGATCTCCGGCATCGGCACCGCCCCCCGCTTCGAGGCGAAGGACGCCGCCCGCCACAAGATCGCCGACCACAGCTGGGCCGCCGGTGAGAATCCGGGCCGTCCGGAGCTTCTCCACCATCTGCTCGACTGGATCGGCGACACGCTGAAGGGCGCCACGCTGGTGGCCGCCGGCCATCGCGTCGTCCATGGCGGCACCCGCTTCTCGGCCCCCGTGCGCGTCACCCCGGCGGTGCTCGACCAGTTGGAGGAGCTGATCCCGCTCGCCCCGCTGCACGAGCCGCACAACATCGCCGCCATGCGGGCGCTGGCGCAGGTCTACCCCTCCCTGCCGCAGGTCGCCTGCTTCGACACCGCCTTCCACCAGACCCAGCCCTGGCAGTCGCAGACCTTCGCCATCCCCCGCGAGCTGACGGCGGAGGGCATCCGCCGCTACGGCTTCCACGGGTTGAGCTACGAGTACATCGCCCACCGCCTGCCGCAGGTGGCGCCGGAGCTGGCGAATGCGCATGTGGTGGTCTGCCATCTCGGCAGCGGCGCCAGCCTGTGCGCCATGCGCGCCGGGCACAGCGTCGACACCACCATGGGCTTCACCGCGCTGGACGGCGTGCCGATGGGCACCCGGCCGGGCGCCATCGACCCCGGCGTGCTGATCTACCTGATGCGCGAGAAGGGCTACGGCGCCGACGAGTTGGAGACGCTGCTCTACCACAAGTCGGGCATGCTGGGCGTGTCGGGCCTTTCCAACGACATGCGCGACCTGGAGAACTCCGATCTTCCGGCGGCGGCCGAGGCGGTGGAGCTGTTCTGTCACAACGTCGCCAAGCAGGTTGCGGCGCTGGCCGGCTCGATGGGCGGGTTGGACGCGGTGGTGTTCACCGCAGGCGTGGGCGAGAACTCCACGCTGGTGCGGGCTCGGGTCGCGGAGAAGCTTGGCTGGCTCGGCGTGTCGATCGACGCGGCGGCCAACCGGGCCAAGGCAACGCGCATCTCCGCCCAGGACAGCCGGGTGCCGGTGTTCATCATCCCGACCGACGAGGAACGGATGATCGCCCGCCACACCCTGGGCGTCATCGCCGCCGAGGCGCTGAGCCGGGCGGCGTAAAGACCCTCTCCCGGGACGGGAGAGGGAAGTCTAGCCGGCGAGGAAACGTCATCATGGAACAGGTCCCCACAAGCTCCACCGCCAGACCGCCGGAGAACATCCGGCTCGGCATCCTGTCGATGCTGCTGGCGATGGTCCTGATGACCGTCATGAACGCGCTGGCCAAGATCCTGGCGGAAAGCTATCCGCTGGGCGAGGTCACCTTCTTCCGCAACCTGTTCGCCCTTCTGCCGGCGGTCGCCATGGTGGTCGCGGCAGGCGGGCGGAGCTGCCTGCACACCACCCATTGGCGCGGGCATCTGTGGCGGGCCGTCATCGGCCTCGCCTCCATGGTCCTGCTGTTCTGGGCCTATCACCTGATGCCGCTCGCCAATGCGGTGGCGATCTCCTACTCCGCCCCGCTGTTCCTGACCGCCCTGTCGGTTCCGCTGCTGGGCGAGAAGGTCGGGGCCTTCCGCTGGGGTGCAGTGGTGGTCGGCTTCGCCGGGGTGCTGATCATGGTGCAGCCCGGTCCCGACATGATCGACCGCGGCGCCATCGTCGCCCTGACCGCCGCCGTCTGCTACGCCCTGGCGATGATCGCCATGCGCCAGCTGGGACGGACGGAAAAGCCGGTGACCACCGTGTTCTACTTCACCGTCATCTCCACTGCGCTGAGCGCGCTCGCCCTGCCCTTCGACTGGATCACGCCGGATGCGCATGCGCTGACCCTGATGGCGGGCATGGGATTGCCGGCGGCGCGGCCCAGTATTTCAGCACGCGGGCCTATTCGCTGGCGCGCGCCGTGGTGGTCGGCCCCTTCAGCTACGCCAGCCTGATCTATGCGACGATCCTCGGCTGGCTGGTCTGGGGCGACGTGCCGGCTGCCCATGTGATGATCGGCGCCGCCATCGTCATCGCCAGCGGCCTGCTGATCCTGTACCGCGAGACCCGCCGTGCCGCGGCTCCGGCTTCGCAGGTGGACTCATGCCCGAAGACGCAAGCCCGAAGCGCCGGACCGGTCCGGACCGCGTGAGCCGAGTCATTGCGGCAAAGTGGCATGCCCCCGCCAGAGGGCGGATTATCCTTGCGCCGGCTACTGATATATTAATATACTTTAGTTCCAAGGAAAGGACAGGCTTCATGGTTACGACCGATTTCCAGGGCAATCCGGCTCCCCGCCTGACCGGCCGGATGCAACTGATCCAGGGTGGACGGAGCACCGGCGCATCGCAGCGGCCGGCTCCCCATGCCCCCGCCGGCCGGGTCTGCGCCATCGTCGGCGGTACCGGGCTGTTGGCCAAGCTGGACCTGCTGGCTCGGCTGATGACGCGGGTCGACGTTTTGGCGCTCGGAGGCGGCATCGCCAACAGCTTCCTGGCGGCGGCCGGCACCGACATGGGGGCCTCGCTGTGCGACCATGACCTCATCGGCGAGGCGCGCAAGCTCCTGGACAAGGCGAGGGCCTGCCGCTGCGAGCTGCTGCTGCCGGTGGACGTGGTGGTGGCGACCGAAGCGCGGGAGGGTGCGGAGGACCGCGTCGTATCCTGTGCCGCCATCGGTCCGGAGGACATGGTCCTCGACATCGGCCCGGCGACCGTCGCACGGCTGACCGCCTGCGTCGAGACCGCCGGAACGGTCGTCTGGACCGGCCCGCTCGGCGTCTATGAGATCGCCCCCTTCGACGGCGGCACCAACGCGCTGGCCTGGTTCATCGCCCGTCGCACCCGCGACGCCGGCCTGCGCTCGGTGGCGGCCGGTGACGACACCATCGCGGCTCTGGCCGCAGCAGGGGTGGACGGCCGCTTCAGCGAGTTGACCACCCGCGATGCCCTGCCGGCCTGGCTGGACATCGCCTCTCCTCGCGCGGTCCCGGCCTGACGGCCGATTCTGCGCCTAAAAATTGCACCCCCGGCGGGCCGAAACCCGCCTTCCCCGGTTAAATCGAGTCTCCGCCCCTACCGGCACGAGACCGCAACGGAACGACTGGAGCACGATCATGGCTGTACGGGTAGCGATCAACGGTTTTGGCCGCATCGGCCGTCTGGTTCTTCGCGCCATCTACGAGAGCGGCCGCAAGGACGTGGAGGTCGTGGCGATCAACGACCTGGCCGATCTGAAGGCCAATGCGCACCTGCTGAAGTACGACAGCGTCCACGGCCGCTTCCCCGGCACCATCGAGACCGCCCAATCTGAAGACGGGAGCGGTGTCCTGATCGTCAACGGCCACTCCATCAAGGTCGTGCAGGAGCGTGACCCGGCCAAGCTGCCGTGGAAGGATCTGGGCGTCCAGATCGCCATGGAATGCTCGGGCATCTTCACCAAGCGCGCCGATGCCGCCAAGCATCTGGAAGCCGGCGCCGAGAAGGTGCTGATCTCCGCTCCGGCCACCGACGAGGACATCACCGTCGTCTACGGCGTCAACCACGACAAGCTGACCGCCGAGCACCGAATCGTCTCCAACGCCTCCTGCACCACCAACTGCCTGGCGCCGGTCGCGCATGTCCTCCACAACCTGGTGGGCATCGAGAAGGGCTTCATGACCACGATCCACTCCTACACGGGTGACCAGCGGATCGTCGACACCAACCACAAGGACCTGCACCGCGCCCGCGCCGCGGCCCTGAACATGATCCCGACCTCCACCGGTGCGGCCAAGGCCGTCGGCAAGGTTCTGCCGGAACTGAAGGGCAAGCTGGACGGCACCGCCATGCGCGTTCCGACCCCGAACGTCTCGGTCGTCGACTTCAAGTTCACCGCCGGCCGCGCCACCTCGGTCGAGGAGATCACCAAGGCGATCAGCGACGCCGCCAACGGCCCGCTGAAGGGCGTGCTGGGCGCCTATGACGAGGAGCTGGTGTCCTCCGACTTCAACCACGACCCGCACAGCTCGACCTTCGCGCTCAAGGAGACGAAAGTCATCGACGGCAATTTCGTGCGCGTCATGGCGTGGTATGATAACGAGTGGGGCTTCTCCAACCGCATGGCCGACACCGCCGTCGCGATGGCGAAGGCCAAGTAAGCCGCGCCGAACGAAAAATACCGACCCAGACCAAAGGAGCCGGACGATGAGCAAGACGATCATGTGGGCCGAAACCGACGCCAAGGGCTTCGAGTCCGAGTGCCTGTTCAACGAGGACAGCCGCCAGTACGAAGTGATGGTCTGCGCATCGGGGCGCCGGCTCTGCCGGTCGGACTCCTTCCCGGCGCAATCCGATCCCATGCAGGGCATGACCGACGAGGACCGCCGGCGCGCCGTGCAATGCGCCGAACGGCTGGTCACCGAGATCGAACACGATCTGGGCGACCGCTGACGGGATTGCATCAGGACCGTAATGCCAAACGGGCCGGTACCCTTCAAGGTGCCGGCCCGTTTCGTTTCCCGAGACCGCTTACGGGGATGCCGGGTCACTCCTCCTCGTCGTCGGCCGTCTCTTCCTCGGGCGGCTCGTCCAGGACGACCTCGTCATTCACGGCGTAGAGCATGCACTCCTCCTTGCGGCCGGCCTGCTCGCATTTCTCCACCGCCGCCGTGCCGGCTTCCTCCTCGCTGTCGCGGTCCCACACCGACGCCCAACGGCCGGTCAGCGTCAGGGCCAGCGCCTTGTGTCCGGGGTTGCGCTGGTAGTTGACCATGCCGACCTTGCGCGTGCGCTCGCTGACGAAGGGAACGCGCGCCGGATCGAAGGGGCCGGAGCCCAGGATCTCCACCGGCATCGGGACGAAGCGCTTGCCGTCCATCACCACGCCGTCGTCGGCGGCATAGAGGGTGCAGGGCTCCTCCGCCCTGTACTGGCAATATTGCAGGGCGCTGCGCCTGACGTCGTCCGCGGTCCGGCTGTTCGACTTGTTGGAGAAGTAGGCGTAGTTCCCCTTGGTCGAAATCGCCAGAGCCTTGGGCGACGGTAGGCCGGGATAGATGGCCAGTGCGGCGCGCGCCTTGGCACTGAGATAGGGGATCGCCTCGACATCGACCGGCCGGGCGGCGGGAGCGGACGGCGCCGGTGCGGGATCCGGCGGAGCGACAAGGGCGGCGACCGAGACCGGCGCCCGCTCCGCCGTGGCGGCAGCATTCGCCGTCCCGCCGAGTTCGGCGATCCGCGCCTCGGCAATCGCCGTGAAGGTGCCCTGCGGGAACTGCTTCAAATAGGCCTCGAACAGCCCGCGGTTGGAGCTGCCCTTGATGCTGTCCCAGAACAGCATTTCCTTGTCGGCTCCCGCCGCGGCACCCGTGGAAGGGGGCGCTTCGGGCGGCGGCTGGGTCACCACCGTCGTCGGCCCAGGAAATAGAAGCGCCCTTCGATGGGGGATGCCGACACCCAAGGCTGTTGGACGCCGCCGGTGTTGCGCTTGACCGTGATGCCGACATCGTTGAAGACGTCGAACACCGTCTCGCCCGGTTTCAGCAGGGCCTTCGACAACGCTTCGGTGTAGGGGCTGTTCGACCCGGTGCCGTCGGCCGCCACCGCGCCCGGCTGCGTTGCATAGGCGATGATCGTGCCGGCCGGCGCCTGCATCTGCGCCAGTCCGGGCGACGCGGCGCGCAGGCCGCGGCCGCCGAAGGGATTGTTGCGGCAGGCGTCCAGGATGACGATGTTCATCCGGCTTTCCGCCAGAGCCATTTCGTCCAGCACCATGGCGATGTCGATCAGCTCATAGCGGACGTCCGACTCCTTCTCCAGATTGGCGGAGACCGGCAGCAGGTAATTGGTGCCGCGCGCCTGCATGCCGTGCCCGGCATAGAAGAACAGCCCGACATCCGCCCCGGCCAGCTTGCCGCCGAAGCTGCGGATCGCCCGCTCGGTCGCCGCCCGGTCCAGATCGATCTGCGGCGCCCCGCCGACCAGTTCGAACCCGGCCGCGCGCAGGGAGTCGGCCATCGCCTTGGCGTCATTCACCGGGTTGGGCAGCGACGGCGCATGCCGATAGGCGCTGTTGCCCAGGATCAGCGCCACTCGCCGCTCCGTTCCCGCCGCCCAGCAGGGCCCGGACACCCAGACGAAGAGGGACAGGGCCAGCGACAGGGCCAGCGCGGGGTGCGTCCCAGGGTGCTCACAGCCATTATCCTTCGGATCGGAAGCGTCGTGGCCACTCTGCCCAGGCAACGCTTGCGCTTGCAAGGCTGGCGATACCCCGAAGGGTCTATGCAGTTCTCCCTAAATGTAGGCGATCAGCCGCCCGGCGGCCAGAACCGCGACCCACAGCAGCAGCGAGGCCGCGCCGGCCACGCGCGCCGCCGGCGGTGGCCGCCCTCCCCCGCCCCAATCGAGGATCCGCCGCCCGGCACCGCGATGGAACAGCGCGATGTTGCCGAGCGCGGCGATCAGAAGCCCCATCTTGACGAGGAAGGCCGGATTGCGGGCCAGCGCGGTCGCCTCGCTGATGAACAGCAGCAGTCCCGTCGGCACCGCCAGGACGAAGCCGACGACCGCCACCGGCAGCAACAGGCGAGACAGCGCTTCGGCCGGCAGGCGGGCGTGCAGGCCCATCAGCCCGCAGATCGAAGGCCGCGATCGCCCCGACCAGCAAGGCCAGCCCCAGGATGTGCAGCACCTCGACCAGCGGGTAGAGCCAGAGCGACCCGCGCAGCGTCTCGCCCAGGCCGGAGGTCTCCAGCGCCACCAGCCAGCCGGGTCCGGTCGGGCCCTGGCTGTGGTCCATCAGCGCAGCTCGACGGTCTTGCCGTCAGCGGTGATGCGCTCCGCCCGCAGTTCCGCCGGTTCGGACTTGTGGGCATAGCCGACGACGGTCACCGTCTGGCCGGGCCTGATCGTCCCGTCCGGCAGGCCGCGCGCGGTCATGCGGCCGGGCGGCGCCAGCACCACATGCCACAGCTTGCCGTCCGATTGCAGGTTCAGCATGGCGTGCGGGTTGCTGAAGGCGAACTGCCTCCACCGTGCCGGTCAGGGTCAGCGTCTTGTCGGAATCATAGCCGCCCCAGCCATGGTGGGCGAGCGCCGGCAGTGCCACCGCCGCGGTAGCGGCAGCGAAGCTTGCGGCAACAAGGATTCGGGATCGGGTGTTGAGCAGGCGGTTGCGGACCATGGTGACGCACTCCCTCTCATCAGGCATCCTCGCCACACATGGGGTGGACCGCCGTCCCGGCAAGTGGGAATGGGGAACCGCACCGCCAACGGAGATGCCGATGCCCGTCCAGCGCCGCCATACCCTGATGGTTCTTTCCGCCGCCGCGCTGCTTGCCGTCCTGGGCAGTGCGCTTCCCGCCGCCGCGGTGGAGACTGCCGGTCTGGTCGTGCTGATGCGCCATGCGGAGGCTCCCGGCACCGGCGACCCGCCCGGCTTCACGCTGGACGACTGCGCGACCCAGCGCAACCTCAGCGACGACGGCCGCGCCCAGGCCAAGCGCATCGGCGAGCGGCTGCGGCAGCTCGGCATCGCCAAAGCCCGCGTGCTGTCCAGCCAGTGGTGCCGCTGCCTGGAGACGGCGCGGCTGCTGGACCTCGGTCCGGTAACGGAGATGTCCGCCCTCAACTCCTTCATCCGTCGGCCGGAAGAGGAAAAGGACAAGATCACCGAACTGCGCCAGTTTCTGGCCGACCTGCCGCGCGACGGCCAGCCGGTCGTGCTGGTGACGCATCAGGTCACTGTCACTGCACTGACCGGCATCTTCCCGGCATCGGGCGAGGCGATCCTGCTGCGGGCGAACGGCACCCCCACCCCCGACCAACTCGACCGACTGCCGACCCGCTGAGGGGTGCTCCGGGCGCATAGCGCCCGACCTGAACATTTGCGCTGTTGACCGGAACGAAGGCCTCGGTCTGGATAGGCCGCCTCAGGTGACACCCTGCCGCACGCAGGGACGCCGGCGGTTGAGGCCAGGGAAAAGGAAAATGTTCTGTAGTCGGACGATTGCATTCCACATGTCCAAGCCAGCGATGGACAGGGCATGGCATCATCTATACAGGAATGCCACCTCTCTAATATTCGCAGCCGCAGGGTTTTGTCTCGCTGGATGCTCCTCCGTACAGGTCACGACACCTGCGCGTTCCGCCACCGAGCAGCTTCTGATCTCCACTGCCGCGGATCAGGCGGCGGAGCGTCTGGCCGGCCGGTTGGCGGTGAAGGGCAGCGTCTATGTCGATGCCAGCGGCGTGGAGGGCTACGACACCAAATACGCCGTCTTCGCCGTCCGCGACGCCCTGCTCCGCCACGGCGCCGCCATGGCACAGACGCGCGACGCCGCCGCCACCGTCGTCGAACTGCGCGTCGGCGCCCTGTCGGTGGACAGCGAGCGCTCGCTCCTGGGCATCCCCAGCATCGACATCCCGATGCCGGTCGGCGGCAGTTCCTCCACCCCGGAGATCTCACTGTTCAAGAAGGAGTTGACGCAGGGCGTCGCCAAGATCGCCGCTACCGCCTATGATAAGAACAGCGGCGAACTGGTCTCCTCCAGCGGGCCGCAATACGGCTTCTCCAACCGGGCGGAGTGGGTGCTGCTGCTGATGCTGAGCTGGGACACCAACGATCTCCTGCCGCCCGACACCCGCCCCGATCCGAAACCCTGGGACAACTGAGTCAACGGAAATACAGCGCAACGCGCTTGCCGTCGATCTCGTGGATGTCGGCCTCCACACCATAAACGTCGCGGATGACGCAGGGGGTGATGATGTCCTCCGGCGGGCCCTGGTGCGCGATGCGGCCGTTGCGCATCGCCACGATCCGGTCCGAATAGCAGGAGGCGAAGTTGATGTCGTGCAGCACCAGGATGATGGTCTTGCGGAACTCGTCGGCGGTGCGGCGGAACAGCTTCATCATCGCCACCGCATGCTTGACGTCCAGGTTGTTCAGCGGCTCGTCCAGCAGGACATAGTCGGTGTCCTGGCACAGCACCATGGCGATGAAGGCGCGCTGGCGCTGCCCGCCCGACAGTTCGTCGAGGAAGCGGTGGGCGACCGCCTCCAGTTCCAGATAGCGGATGACGCGCTCGATATGGCCCCGGTCTTCCACCGTCAGCCGCCCCTTGCTGTGGGGATAGCGGCCGAAGGCGATCAGGTCGCGCACGGTCAGCCGCGCCGTCATCTGGTTGTCCTGCCGCAGGATCGACAGGTGGCGGGCAAGCACGTCGCCGGGCGTCGTCGTGACGTCCATGCCCTCCACCGTCACCGTCCCGGCGGGCACCGGCAGCAGGCGGCTGATCATCGACAGCAGGGTCGATTTTCCGGCCCCGTTCGCCCCGATCAGCGAGATCACGCCGCCGGCCGGCAGCGTGACCGACACGTCGTCGACGACGACGGTTTCGCCATAGGACTTGCTGGCATTCCGGACCTCGATCATCGGGCCGCTCTCCGCACAAGGATGGTCAGGAAGACGATTCCGCCCAGGAACTCGATGACGATGCTGAACGCTCCGTTGAAGCCCAACAGCCGTTCCAGGACGAGCTGGCCGCCCATCAGCACCAGAATGGCGACCAGCGCCGCCACCGGCAGGATCAGCCGGTGGCGGTGCGTGTCGACCAGCAGATAGGCCAGGTTGGCGACCAGCAGGCCGAAGAAGGTGACCGGACCGACGAGCGCGGTGGAGACGGCGACCAGCACCGACACCATCACCAGCACCCGCATCACCTCGCGCCGGTGATCGACGCCCAGGTTGATGGCGGCGTCCCGCCCCAGCGCCAGCACGTCCAGCACGCCGGCCCTGCGCCACACCGCCAGCGACACCGCCAGCACCACCAGCGCCGAAACCGCCAGAAGTTGTCCGTCCACCCGGTTGAAGCTGGCGAACATCCGGTCCTGCACCACCAGGAACTCGTTGGGGTCGATCACCCGGTACAGGAAGCTGGTGAGGCTGCGGAACAGCACGCCGAAAACGATGCCGACCAGCATCAGCAGGTGAAGCCCGCGCAGGCTTCCCGAAAACAGCCAGCGATAGAGCAGCCAGGAAAAGGCAACCATCGCCGCGACCTCGATCCCGAAGCGCAGGCGCGGATCGAAGGCTGCCACCGCGGCGGATCCCAACTGGAACACCAGCACCGTCTGGATCAGCCGGTACAGCGCGTCGAACCCCATGATCGACGGGGTCAGGATGCGGTTGTTGGTGATGGTCTGGAACAGCACGGTGGACATGGCGATGGCCCAGCCGACCAGCACCATCGCCGCCACCTTGGTGCCGCGGAAGGTCAGGATGAAGCTCCAGCTTCCCTTCGCGCCAACGGTCAGGAACAGGACGATGGACGCGGCGGCCAGCCCGCCCAGCCCGGCGATCAGGACGGCCGGAGGCAGCGAACGGCGGTCAGGCGGCATGGCGGTTCTTCCGCAGCAGCAGGTAAAGGAAGATCGCGCTGCCGATGATGCCCATGGTCGTGCCGATCGGGATCTCGTAGGGGCGGATCACCAGCCGGCCGGCGATGTCGCAGGCCAGCACCAGCCCGGCGCCGAACAGCGCCACCCAGGGCAGCGAAAGGCGCATGTTGTCGCCCCGCACCAGGCTGATCAGATTGGGCACGATCAGGCCCAGGAACGGGATCATGCCGCAGGTGGCGATCACCGCCGCCGTCACCAGCGACACGATGACCAGCCCAAGCGACACCACGCGCCGGTGGTTGAGGCCCAGGTTGGTGGTGAAATCCTCCCCCAGCCCGGCGACGGTGAAGCGGTCGGCCGCGGCATAGGCGACGGCGGTCAGCGCGGCGCCGATCCACAGCAGTTCGTACCGCCCGCGCAGCACGCCGGAGAAGTCGCCGGTCTCCCACGCCCGCACCGACTGCAGCATGTCGAAGCGGTAGGCGACGAATTCCGTGGACGCGGTGATGACCGCGCCCAGCATGATGCCGACCAGCGGAACGATCAGCGGCGAGCGCAGCGGCATCCGCCGCAGGATGGCCAGGAACAGCGCGGTTCCGGCCAGCGCGCAGACGCCCGCCACCAGCATCCGGCCCAGCATCGGCGTTTCCGGCGCCAGCAGCGTCACCATCAGCATGCCGAACACCGCCGATTCCGCGGTCCCGGCGGTGGACGGCTCGACGAACTTGTTGCGGGCGAGCATCTGCAGGATCAGGCCCGACACCGCCATGCCGGCACCGGCCAACACCAGGGCAAGCGTGCGCGGGATGCGGCTGACCAGCAGCACCTGCGTCGCCTCGTCCGAGGCTCCGCCCAGCAGAGCGCCGATCGTCACGTCGCTGACGCCGACGAACAGGCTGGCCGCCGCCAGCGCGGTGACGCCGGCGGCAGCCAGGACAAGCCCCCTCATGCCGGCGATCCACCGCCGGCGGCGATAGCGAAGGCGGGCATCGTCACGCCTTTCCCGTCAGGGCCGCCTTGATGTCGTCGGCATCCTGCTGCATTGCGTTCAGCCCGCCGCCGATCAGGTACCAGTTCGCCGCGTTCAGATAGACCACCTGCCCCTTCTGCCATGCGGCGGTCCGGCGCACGATGTCGTTGTCCAGCAGTTGCTTGGCCGACTGGCCTTCCCGGCCGATGGCGGAATCGCGGTCGAGCACGAACAGCCAGTCCGGGTTGGTCTGCAGGATGAACTCGAAGTTGATCGCCTGCCCGTGGTTGGAGGTGTCGAGCTTCTCCGCCGCCGGCACCACGCCATATTCGGTGTGGAGCACGCCGAAGCGCGACCCCGGACCATAGGCGCTGATCTTGCCGCCGGTGGTCAGTATCAGCAGGCCCTTGCCTGCCCCGCCCGCGATCGACTTCACCTCGGCGATCGTCGCGCGCAGCTTGTCGGCACGGGCCTTCACCTCGGCGCTCTTGCCGAAGATGCGGCCCAGGATGTCGGCGTTCTCCAGCGCGCTGTCGAAGAAGCGCTCCGGTTTCACCGTCAGGTCGATGGTGGGGGCGATGGCCGACAGCTCGGCATATTTCGGGGCGGACCGGCCGCCGACGACGATCAGGTCGGGCTGGGCGGCGTTCACAGCCTCGTAGTCCGGTTCGAACAGCGTGCCGATCCTGGCATAGCCGGGGCCGTCATACTTGGCGAGGTAAGCCGGCTTCGACTGGGTCGGCACGCCCGCCACCGGAACGCCCAGCGCATCCAGCGTGTCGAGCGACGCCATGTCGAAGCACAGCACCTTGTTGACCGCCTTGGGCAGCTTCGTCTCGCCCTGGGAATGGCGAATGGTGCCGGCGGCGGCGGTCTGGCCGAAGGCCGCACGCGGCATCAGGAAGGGCGCCAAGCCGGAAACCCCGATCGCCAGACCTGCCGTCAACAAATCCCTGCGGCGCGTCACGATGGTCATCACAACTCCCAAAATTATCCGGAATGCGCCGGACCTGCGGACGCCGATGGGCGCGGGACAGGTCCGGGCGGGCAGGAAGGACCGGTGCGCCCCCGGGGCCGGTCCGATGGCATATGCTAACGACTCTAATTCTCACTTGCAAAAACTTCCGCCTGGGGCGATGCGACGCAGTACGGATGGCGGCCATGCCCGCGCTTGGACCTCCATGCTTCGGGTGCCGCCGGCGCTTTTGCGATCGCCGTGGAAAAGATGAAGGGAATCAAAAGAATGCCCGATGGCCTGTTTCCCTCCTGGATGCTGTCGGCCTTGTTGTCGGCCTGCTTCGCGGCACTGACCGCGATTTTCGCCAAGGTCGGGGTGGAGGGTGTCGGCGCCGACATGGCGACCCTGATTCGTACAGCCGTCATCTTTCTGCTGCTGGTCGTCATCGTCGTCTCGTCGGGCCAGTCGCTGGCGCCATCCGCCGTTTCGGGGAAGACCTGGCTGTTCCTGGTCCTGTCTGGTCTCGCCACCGGAGCGTCCTGGCTCTGCTATTTCCGCGCGCTGAAGCTCGGTCCCGCCTCCCAGGTGGCGCCCGTCGACAAGCTCAGCGTCGTGCTGGTCGCCCTGTTCGGCGTGCTGTTCCTCGGCGAGAAACTGTCGGCGCCGAACTGGCTCGGCGTCGTCCTGATCGCCGCCGGCGTGATCCTGCTGGCCTTCAAGTAGGCACCGCAACGGCTTGCGCTCGTTCGCGAGTGAGTATCATTATCGCTAGGACCCCAGCCTTCAATGGATCGGAGAAAGCACCATATGGGCACCATGAGCGATCGTCCGCCCGCGCCTGCGGACCGGCTCGAATCCCGCCGGGGTTCCAGCCGAGCAAGCGACAAATTGACGCGCGGGCGCATGATCGTGGCGCTGGATGCCCTTCTGTCGAAGCGGAACGTCACGCTGGCGGCCCGGGAACTGGACATGCAGACCCCGGCGCTCAGCCGCCTGCTCGGCCAGATGCGGGAGGAGTTCGGCGATCCGCTGTTCGTCCGCTCCGGCCGCGGCCTCGTCCCCACCCCCTTTGCCGAGGCGCTGCGGCCGAAGGTGCAGGCTCTGGCGGCGGCCATCGACGACCTGTTCCAACCGACCATCGCCAGCCGACAGTCCGAGCCCTTCGATCCGGGCTGGAACGTACCGTCGTCCATTGCGGTCCCGCCGCTGGCGATGCGGCCGGCCAACCTGCTGGACGGCCAGCCCTCCCCGGCGGAGGTGGCCGCCAATCTTGATCGGGTCGGCCAAAGCACCTCCCCCCATGACCGGCTGGCCCGGAACATTGGCGTTCTCGGCATTGCCGGCGGCGGCCATGGCCGCCCGCTGACCATGGAGGAAGCGGAAGAGGCGATGGCCATCGTCCTGGCCGGCGAAGCGGATCCGATCCAGACCGGCGCGCTGTTCGGCATGATGCGCGTGCGCGGTGCGACCGCGCCGGAACTCGCCGGCTTCGTGCGGGCGATGCAGGGTCATGTCGCCGCCCGGTTCGAAGGCCGCTTTGGCAGGACGCACGCCTCCGGACCGGCATCCCGTCTTGAGGCCGACCTCGACTGGCCCTGCTTCACCTCGCCCAACTACCACAACCCGCCCTGGTTCTTTCACGCAGCCAAGCTGGTGGCGCAGGCCGGGCACCGCGTCCTGCTGCACGGCAACACCGGCAGCGGCCCCGCCGCCGGGCGGTACGAGGTGGTGGCCGCCGCGCTCGGGATCCCCGTCTGCTCGACCGCGGACGACATCGGCGCCGCTTTGGCGACGCAGCGGATCGCCTATGTTCCGCTGACGGCGCTTGCTCCCCAGATCCACCGGCTGATCGGCCTGCATCGGCTGACCCAGTTCCGCAACGCAGCCCTGGAGGCGGTCCATCTGCTGAGGCCGGCCGGCGGTCACACCAGCCTGTTGGGCGTGACCAAGCCGTCGCACCGCGAACTGCATCGCGACACCGCGCGCCTGCTGGGCTTGCCCCACATCTCCGTGCTGGGCAGCGTGCGCGACGTCGCCCAATACACGCCCTTCCGCCCGGCAACCATCCATCGCCTGATCGACGGCAAGCCGAACGACCTCGCCCTCCCTTCCCGCATGGCGGAGCCGCCGGCCACGCCCCGGCCGCGCGGCACCAGCCTGGAGTACTGGCAAGGGGTGTGGACCGGTGCGATGCGCGACAGCAGGGCGGAGCGGATCATCGTCGGCACCGCGGCCTTCGCCCTGTTCTCCCTGCCTGGCACCACGGGCGGCGGGTTCGATGAGGCGATGGACAGGGCGGACTATCTGTGGAAGCAACGGCAGTCGCGCTGAACCGCGATGCGGATGCAAATCATTCTTATTAACGGCGTGATATTTCAGCAACACAGCTGATGCTGCCGTCCGCCACCGTCGCGCCCGCACAGTGAATCCGCTGGCGTCGATCGCCTTTAACCTACTGATACATAAAGGAAATACGAGTTTCCGCTGGCAGCGCTCCCTCCTGGCTGGCGGTCGCCTCTCCACCCCTGCTCGGCGCAGAAAAGCTCACCCGCACCCGCTTTGGTAAGTTGGCGATTTTGCAATTTAGAATGATTCTGAATTTCGTCTGTTGTGGGAGGCGGCTATCCCATTGGTAGAAGGCGGTCCAGCGATCGTCCAATCACCTCGGCGCATTTCGGGAGAGCTTGATGCGACAGACCACGTCCCCCACCGGACTGAGACCCCTTCTGGCCGGTGCGGCCGCCACGGCCAGCCTGGCCATGACCTTCGCCATTCCGGCGACGGCCGATGCGCAGACGGCCGGCACGGGAACGGGCTCTCCGGGGACGGGTCCGACGCCGCAGCGCTCGTCCACCGACGCCCTCCAGCTCGATTCGATCAAGGTCGATGCCGTTGCGCCGGAAACCGGCAACGTCAATGCCGCCCCCACCGGCGTGTCCCGCCTGCCGGAAACGGTCAAGGACACGCCGCGCGTCGTCAACGTCGTGCCGCAGGAGATCATCGAGCAGCAGCGCGCCACCTCGCTGGAACAGACCCTGCGCAACGTGCCGGGCATCACCATTTCGACCGGTGAAGGCAACGGCGGCCAGAACGGCGACCAGTTCCGCATCCGCGGCCTGACCGCGCGCGGCGACATCTACAGCGACGGCCTGAAGGATTTCGGCGTCTACACCCATGACGTCTTCAACACCGAAACGGTGCAGGTCTTCAAGGGCCCGTCAGGCAACGGCTTCGGCGTCGGCAACTCCGGCGGCGTGATCAACCAGGGCACCAAGAAGGCGTCGCTGCAGCCGAAGGTCCAGATCGACCAGTCGGTCGGCACCGGCCCGACCTACCGCACCACGGTGGACATCAACCAGCCACTCGGCGACACCGCGGCGCTGCGGGTGAACGGCCTCTACCACACCCAGAACGTCGCCGACCGCGACGAGGTGGAAGCCGACCGCCGCGGCATCGCCGCCGACCTGGGCCTGGGCCTGGGCACGCCGACCACCTGGCACCTGAACTACGCCTTCCTGAAGGGCGAGAAGACGCCCGACATGGGCCAGCCGATGGTGCAGGGCCGCGACGGCATCTTCCGTCCGGCGGGGGAGTTCGGCCTGGACCGGAAAACTTCATACGTCCGCAACCTCGACCGCGACGACACCTCCAACCACATCCTCACCTCGACCTTCGCGCATGAGGTGAACAAGGCGCTGTCGGTCTACAACGACTCCCGCTTCAGCCATTACGAGCGCAATTTCGCCGCCACCAACCCGGCGTCGCTCAGCGGTGCCGCCGCCACCCAGTTCCTGGCCGGCCGCAACCCGGCGCTGACCTATGGCGCCGGAGGCGGCATGGCCTTCAAGCAGCAGGGCTTCGGCGTCCAGAACGTGACCGGCGCCAAGGTGAACGGCGAGCTGTTCGGCCTGCGCCACTCGTTCAACGGCGGCCTGGACGTCAGCTATCAGCGCGACAAGCGCGAATCCGGCAGCTGGGTCAACCGCACCAACACCCAGACAGTCCGCACGCCGACCCACAGCTATGCCGCCAACACCGCCATCCTCTATCCGGCGGCCGGCGGGCGCGAATCCAGCGTGACCAACACCGGGCTGTTCGTCACCGACCGCGTGTGGCTGTTCGACACGCTGTCGGTCCAGGGCGGCCTGCGCTGGGACTATTTCCGCACCAGCTTCAGCGCCGCCGATCCGGCGATCGCCGGCGGTTCCGCTTCCGAGCGCACCTGGAGCCCGTCGGTCAGCCTGATCTATGAACCCACCCCGGATTCGTCGGTCTATGCCTCCTACTCGCGCTCCTACAAGCCGATCGGCACCGACATTGCCGCGGCGGTCACCAACGGCACGGCGGAGACGCCGAACGGCGCCCGCAGCTTCGATCCGGAGCAGACCGACCTCTACGAGATCGGCGGCAAGGCCGACTTCCTGAACGGCCGGCTGGGCGTCAGCGGCGCCATCTTCCAGGCCGAGAAGTCGAACACCTACTCGGTCGATCCCGCCACCGGCACCGTCACCGACGGCTTCTCCGAATCCGGTCTCGGCGTCCGCGTCCGCGGCTTCGAGGCCAGCATCAGCGGCAAGGTGACGGAGCACTGGAACATCTACACCAACTACGCCTACCTGAACGGCAAGGTGACGGAGTCCCGCAGCAACCCGGCGCTGGTCGGCAAGGTGGCTCCCAACGTGCCGAAGCACAATGCCAGCCTGTGGACGACCTACGAGTTCGAAGCCGGCATCCCCGGCAAGTTCACGGTCGGCGGCGGCATGCAGGTGGCGTCGGAATACTGGTCGGACAGCGCCAACACCGCCCGCGTTCCCCATACCTTCTCGGCCGATGCGGTGGTGTCCTACGAATACCGCAACGTTTCCGTGGCCCTGAACGGCTACAACCTGACCGACCATCGCAACTACAGCTCGGCCTTCAACGCCGTCCGCGCGGTCCCGGCCTCCGGCCGCACCGTCATGCTGACGACGGGGCTGACGTTCTGAAAGTTCCCTCTCCCCCGCTCACGCGCAAACTTCGTTTGCGCTGACGCGGCAGGCGGACCATTGGTCCGCCGAAAGCGGGGAGAGAGGGGGAAGCCGCTGCCCATCACAAGGACCTTCTCACGTGCTCCTGCAGATCCCCGACATCCTCACCGCAGACGAAGTCGCGCAGTGTCGGGCGGTGCTGGAAGCCTCGCCCTGGGTCGACGGGCGCGTCACCGCGGGCGATCAGGCCGCCGGCGCCAAGCACAACCTGCAAATCCCCGAGGAAAGCGAGACCGCGCGGGAACTGGGCGTCGTCATCCTGCGCGCGCTCGCCCGCAGCCCGGCCTTCAATTCCGCCGTCCTGCCGCTGCGGGTCCTGCCGCCGATGTTCAACCGCTACGACCGGGCGATGACATACGGCTATCACGTCGACAACAGCATCCGCGCCATCCCCGGCACCGGCGGCATGCGCATGCGGGCCGACGTGTCGACCACCATCTTCCTCAGCGATCCCGAGGATTACGACGGCGGCGAGCTGATCGTCGAGGACACCTACGGCACCAAATCGGTCAAGCTGCCGGCCGGCCACGCCGTGGTCTATCCGTCCAGCAGCCTGCATCAGGTCAGCCCGGTGACGCGGGGCTCGCGCTGGGCCTCTTTCTTCTTCACCCAGTCGATGGTCCGCGACGACGGGCTGCGCGCCATGCTCTACGACCTCGACATGGCGATCATCGAGCTGCGGCAAGAGCTTGGCGACGGCCACCACGCCGTGCTGTCGCTGGTCAACCATTACCACAACCTGCTGCGCCGCTGGGCGGAGGTGTGATGGCGGAGCGTGCGCGGACCGGATCGCCAGGGTTGAGCGTCGCGGACACCCTGCTGGCGCTCGGCCAGTCCTGCCTCGACCGCGGCGAGGGCGAACAGGCCTATGGCTGGTTCCGCAGCGCCGCGCGCGGCGGGGACGCACGCGCCGTCAACATGCTGGGCCGCTGCCATGAGCATGGCTGGGGCGTTCCCGCCGATCCGGTCCAGGCAGCCGCACATTACCGCAAGGCTGCCGCGCTCGGCGACGGCTGGGCGCTGTTCAATCTCGCCGATCTGCATTGCCGCGGCGTCGGTGTTCCCGCCGATGACGTGGCGGCCTACCGCCTCTATGCCGCCGCCGCTGCCAAGGGCATCGCCAAGGCGCTGAACATGCTGGGCCTGCTCCACGAGAGCGGCCGCGCGGTGTCTGCCGACGATGCGGCGGCCCGCGCCCTGTTCAAGGCGGCGGCGGAGGGCGGCGACTGCTGGGGTCGCTTCAACTATGCCCGCATGCTTCTGCTCGACGGCCTGTGCGACGAGGCGCTGCGCTGGTTTCGCCTTGCGCTCGACAGCGGCTTCCCCGACTTCTACCGCAGCATGGCCACGGCACTGGCGCCGCACCCCGACCCGCGGATCCAGGCGCTGGCCGCGCAGGCCGTCGCACTCGCCGACCCCGGCTCCCCGCAGGAAAGCCGCCGATGAGCGTTCCGCCCGACACCGTTTCACTGTTCGATTATGAACGCCACTTCAACGACCGCGTCGATCCGGCCACCCGCGCCTATATCGGCGGGGCCGGGGCGGACGGCATCACCCAGCGCGCCAACCGCGAGGCTTTCGACCGCCTGCGCCTGATGCCGCGCGTGCTGCGCGACCTGTCCAACGCCACCGCCCGCTCGACCCTGTTCGGCGAGACGCTCGATTACCCGATCATCCTGGCGCCGATGGCCTATCACAAGCTGGTCCATCCCGATGGCGAACTGGCGACGGTGGAGGCCGCCGGCCTGACGCGCAGTTGGATGACGGTCAGCACCCAGGCCAGCGTGCGCCTGGACGAGATCTCAGCGCGGGCGACGGCGCCGCTGTGGTTCCAGCTCTACACCCAGCCGCGGCGGGAGGACACGCTGACCCTGATGCGGCGGGCGGAGGATGCCGGGTGCCGGGCGCTGGTCCTGACGGTGGACGCGCCGGTCAACGGCATGCGCAACATGGTACAACGCGCCGGCTTCCGCCTGCCGCCGACCATCGCCCCGGTCAACCTCGGCCGGCCTCGCCCCCGACGGCTTCAGACCGCCCCGGCCCGGCAGCCCGGTGTTCCAGGGCATGCTCCACGCCGCCCCGACCTGGGACACGGTGGCGTGGCTGTGCGGCGAGACGCCCCTGCCCGTCCTGCTCAAGGGCATCCTCAACCCCGACGACGTGGAGCCCGCCATCGCGGCCGGAGCCGGCGGAATCATCGTCTCCAACCATGGCGGCCGGACGCTGGACACGCTGCCCGCCACCATCGACGCGCTGCCGGCGGTCGCCGCCAGGGCCGCCCGCCGCCTGCCGGTGCTGATGGACGGCGGCATCCGCCGCGGCACCGACATTCTGAAGGCGCTGGCACTCGGCGCCGACGCCGTGCTGGTCGGCCAGCCGGTGCTGCACGCGCTGGCCATCGGCGGGCTGGCCGGCGTCGCCCACATGCTGACGCTTCTCCAGACCGAGCTTGAGGTCGCCATGGCGCTGACCGGCCGCGCGACCCTGGTCGAGATCGACCGTTCGGTGATCTACCCGTCCTCGTGAGCAGGGTTTATGTGGCGGAGACCCGGTCGCGCAACACGCGCTTCGTCACCTTGCCGTTGGCATTGCGCGGCAGCGCGTCGCCCAGCAGGGTCACGTAGTCGGGCACCTTGTAGTCGGCGAGATTGGCCCGGCAGAAGTCGCGCCACGTCGTCCTCGGTCAGGCCGCCGGATTTGGAGATGACGAAGACGTGGATCTTCTCGCCCAGCACCGGATCGGGATGGGCGACCACTGCCGCCTCCACCACGTCGGCATGGCGGACCAGCAGGTTTTCGACCTCCACACTATAGATCTTGTGGCCGCCGCGGTTGATGACGTCGTTCTTGCGATCATAGAGCCGCAGATAGCCCTGCCCATCCAGCGCGCCGATATCGCCCGAGCGCCAATAGCCGTCGACGAAGCTGTCGCGGGTGGCATCCTCGCGGTTCCAATAGCCGCGGATGGTCATCGGCCCGCGGATCCACACCTCCCCGCACACCCCCGGCGGGCATTCGCGCCCCTGTTCGTCGACGATCCGCAGGTCGCCGCAGGGCACGCACAGGCCGACCGAATCCAGGCAGGCGCGGGTGTGGCCGATGGGAACCACGCTGATGATGGTGGCGCATTCGGTGGAGCCGTAGGCGTTCAGCAGATGCAGGTCGGGCAGCCGCTCCGCCATCGCCTCCACCGTCGCTTCCGGCATCGGCGCACCGCCGAAGCCGCCGATGCGCCAGGACGACAGATCGTAGCGGCTGAAATCGGCGCGCAGCAGGCAGAGATTGTACATCGCCGGGACCAGCACAGTGGTGGTCATGCGCTCCCGGCTCGCCAGATCCAGGAATCCGGCGACGTCGAAGGCCGGCATCATCACCGTGCAGCCGGCGACGCGGATCATCGCCATCACCACGGCGACCAGCCCGGTGACATGCGAGGCCGGCACAGCCAGCACCGCCCGCTCCCCCTCGCGGTAGTCCCAGCATTCCTCGAAATGCATGGCGGAGTGGATGATGTTCACATGGGCCAGCAAGGCGCCCTTCGGCTTCCCGGTGGTGCCGGAGGTGTAGAGGATGACGGCGGTGTCCTCCTCCCCCTGATCCGCCATCGGGCTTGGAAGGGAGGCGTCGGTTTCCAGCAGATCCTCGAACGGCCGGCAGCCCTCCACCGCGCCGCCGGCCGACAGCCGCAGGGCCAGCGACGGCACCTCCTCGGCGGTGGGCATGCGGTCGGCGAGGGCGGCGTCATGGACGAGGATGGAGGCGCCGCAATCGTTCAGGATCCCGGCGATGCCCGGCCGCTGTTCGCGCGCGCTGATCGGCACCGCAACGATACCGGCACGGGCCGCCGCCAGCAGCGCGATCAGGAACTCCGCCCGGTTGCTCAGCACCAGGGCCATGCGCTCGCCCGGCTTGGCACCTCTTGCCATCAGCCCAGCGACGGCGCGCGTCACCAGCGCGTCCAGCCGGGCATAGCTGTAGCGCCGCTCGCCATCCACCATCGCCTCGCCATCGGGCCGGCGGGACACGGCATCGCGGAACATGGCGTCGACGGTCGCCGGACGCTCGCTGTAGCATGGTACGAGACGCGTGCCGAAAAGCAGCTCGCGCCGTTTGGGAACGCCCGTTCCTTCCGGCCAGGCCATGCCCGTCCTCCCTGACGATTTCGTTGAATTCCATGAACGGGCCGGCGCCGCAGCCGCGGAACTCCGCGCATGAGCCGGCGCCGCCCTTGTCGATCTAGGTTCGACTATGTCATTCTATGAAATGAGTGTCAAACAGCGGCACAGTCCGTGGCGGCAACAATATGGCCGCGACCGGCGCAGCGGCACTCGGCACCCCCTTCGTACAAAGAAATGCAGGCATTCGCCGCCTGCCGACCGGGAGGACATCCATGTCGACACCTCATTACGTGACCATCAAACAGGGCCAGCTGCGCGTCTGGCGCAGCGGGTCCGGCCCCGACCTGCTGGTGCTGCCCGGCCTGATCGCCGCCGCCCGCACCCGCGCCGACCGGTTGGCCCGCGACCTGCCGGGCTGGACCGTCACCGCGGTCGATCTGCCGGGAACCGGCGGGTCGAGCGGCATGTGGGCGGAGGACACCACCGGCTTGGCGCGCGTCATCGCGGAGGCCGCTGGCGCGCTGGGCCTTCCCCCCTGCCCGCTGCTCTCCTTCGACCTTTCGGCGCCGCTGGCCGTCGCGCTGCAGGACGGCGGGACAAGTTGGCGTCCCGACACCGTCCTGCTCGCCGATGCGGCAGCGGCGGAAGGCTGGACGCAACGCCGCCTGACCCCCGCCCCGCTGGCCCCGCGCGACGACGGCACCCACCTGGCCGTGCTGTGGGCGCATCTGCGCGATGCCCATGTTCTGGAGCCGCGCGACGCCCGGCATCCGGCCGCACAAGGCGCTCCCCTGCCCGCTCCCGACACCCTGGACGCGATGCTGCGCATCGCCGCAGCGGCGCCGCACCGCTATGAGGCGCTGTGGAGCCTGTGCCTGGACGCGATGCCGAACGTCACCGACAAAGCCGGCATCGTCCGTGTCGAAGACCTCGGCGCAACCGCCAAAGCCCTGGCATCCATGGCGTCCGGCCGGCCCGATGCCCGACCGCTGCCGCCGACGCAGCCGGTCTCCGATCCGCTGCGGGTCTGGCACGACTATGCCGACACGCCGCAGGGCCGCGTCCATCTGCGCCGGGCCGGCCGCGGCCGGCCGCTGCTGGCGCTGCAATCGGCGCCCGGATCCTCGGCGCCGCTGCTGCCGCTGCTGCACGGTCTGGCTCCGGGATGGGAGGTCATCGCTCCCGACTATCTCGGCAACGGCGAGTCCGACAAGCCCGACCGCACGGTCGATATCGGCATGCTGGCAGAGGATGCGCTGGCGGTCGCCGACGCGCTCGGCCTCGACAGCTTCGATCTGTGGGGCACCCACACGGGCGCGCTGGTGGCGCTGGAACTGACGGTTCGCCATCCCGACCGCGTCGGCCGCGCGGTGCTGGAGGCGCCGGTGCTGATTCCACCCGACTTCAGCGCCGACATCCTGACCCATTACTTCCCTCCGCTGGTCGCCGACCGCTGGGGCCTGCACCTGCTCCAGGCCTGGAACATGCGGCGCGACATGTTCCTGTTCTGGCCGTGGTACAGGCAGGAGCGTGCCGCCGCCCGCGCCATCGGCGTCCCCGACGCGGCGGTGCTGCATGACTGGACCATGGGCCTGCTGGCGAGCGGCGCGCATTACGACCGCTCCTACCGCGCCGCCTTCCACTACGACACCCGCGCCCGGCTGCCGCGCCTGACCCGGCCGGCGCTGATCTGCGCCGGGCCTGCCGACATGCTGGTGGAAGGGTTGGCGGAGGCGAAGCAGCTGGCGCCGGCAGGAACGGAGGTCACGCCGACCCCGGCCACCGTCTGGTATCCCGGCCAGGCGGCGGACGCCGTGGAGGCGACCATCGCTTGCTACGCCGCCTTCCTGCGCGGCGACAGCGCCGCTGATTTCGCACCGCGTGGCATAGAGCGACACAACGCCCCCCGCCGCCATCATCCCCCGAGCACCGATTGGCACGGGCGGCGCGGTGCAGCGGCGGGGCCGACAGCGAATAGAGGTTGGACGAGATCTCCCGCACCGCGCCGCGCATGTCGTCCAGGAAATTGGGCTGGCCGTTGCGGACGATGTGGGGGGTCAGTCCGGTCAGGCTGACCGCCGCGATCAGCCGTCCGTCCGGGTCGAACAGCGGCATGGCGATGGCCGCCAGCCCCTCGATCACGTCGTCGACCGCCATCGACCAGCCGCGGTCCCGCACCTCCTCCAGTTCCTTCGCCAGCTGGCGGGGGTCGGTGGTGGTGTGGGGGGTGAGGCGGGTGGTCCCGCGCGCCAGCACGCGCTCCACCTCCGCCTCCGGCAGATAGGCCAGCAGCACGCGCGGCGCGGCGCCGCAATTCATCGGCAATTGCCCGCCGACGATCCACCAGCGCACCTCCACCGACCGGTCGCTGTGGAACTGGTCCAGGCACACCGCCGATCCGTCATGGTAGACCGACAGGAATACGGTGCTGCCGGTGGTTTTCGCCAGCCGCGACAGGATGGTGGAGGCGATCTGGCGCAGGTCGCGGCGCTCCGGTACCGCCCCCGCCAGCTTGAGGATCTCCAGCCCCAGGCTGTATTTCTGGCTCTGCGCGTCGAAGGCGGCGAAGCCGTCCTGCACCAGCGTCAGCAGGATGCGCCGCGCCGTCCCCTTGTCGAGCTTCGCAGCGGTCGCGACCTCGGTCAGGGTCAGCGTCGGCCCTTCCTGATAGAAGCTGCGCAGCACGGCCAGAGCGCGCGACACGGCGCGAACGCTGAGGCCGTTCTTTTCCGCGCCCTGGTTGTCGTCCTGTTCGGTGTCCATACGTTCAAGCCCCTTATGGATGTCGCGTGCCCCGATGCCAGGCGGAAGCCCCGGTGTCCGGCACAGCCGGTGGATGGCGGCGCAGTCGCGCTGATCCCGTCACAGGTGCAGTGCGCCGGTAGCATTGAGGGCGCCCGCGCAGTTGCGCAACCCCTTTCCACCATCCCTGACGCAGTCCATCGTTCGTGTCAAACAGTGAAACCATTTTTGCCTGTTGACACAGTCGAGCGCAAATGGTTTCCTTTGCCAACAAACAGAACAAGCGCGCCGCCATCGCCCCGGCAGATGGCCGGCGCCTCATGTTCCGGCCTGCCGCAGTCTCCCCGCCTTCCGAGACCGGCCGCCGGCACCCTGCACGAGGGGAGGACAATGCAAACCATCGCCCTGGGTGCGTTCACGGTCACGCGGATCGAGGAAATGCTGACGCCGGGTTTCGACCCCGGTTTCCTGTTTCCGGCCTATGACGAGGCGATCCTGACCCGGAACCCCGATCTGGCCGAACCGAACTTCCTCGACCCGGCATCAAAGCGCCTGATGTCGAGCATGCACAGCTGGCTGATCCGCACCGACCGCCATGTGATCCTGGTCGATACCGGCTGCGGCAACCACAAGGAACGCCACACGCCGGGCTTCGAGCGCTTCCACATGCTGGACAAGCCCTATCTGCGCCACCTCGCCGACGCCGGCGTGCGGCCGGAGGACGTGACGCTGGTCATCAACACCCACCTGCACATCGACCATGTCGGCTGGAACACCCAGCTGGTCGACGGGCGCTGGGTCCCGACCTTCCCCAATGCCCGCTACATCTACGGCGCGCAGGAGTTCAAGCACTGGCGCAGCCCGGACGGCGGTCTGGTCGGCATGCCCGGCAACGGCCCGGTGATGGAGGACAGCGTCATGCCGGTGTGGGAAGCCGGACAGGTCGACCTGATCGAGGACGGCGACCGCATCCTCGACGGCCTGTCGGTGGAGCTGGCTCCCGGCCACACCGCGGGGCAGATGTTCGTCCGTCTGGAGTCCGACCGCCACGCCGCCTACTTCACCGGCGACTGCCTGCACCAGCCGATGCAGGTGTGCCGTCCGGACTGGAACAGCCGCTTCTGCGAGGACCAGGGGCAGGCCGTGGCGACCCGCCGCCGGCTGCTGGACCATGCCGCCGACCGCAACGCCCTGGTGTTCCCCGCCCATTTCGGCGCTCCCCACACCGGTTATGTGCGCCGGACGGCCGAGGATTTCCGCTTCGAGCCGCTCGCGGCCTGACCTTACCCAAGAGGGACATTCCATGAGCATCGCCGCCCTCGAAGGCACGGCCACCCTGCTTGACGCCCTGCGCGCCGCACTTGGCGCCGACGGCCTGCTGGATGACGAGAAGAGCCGCGACTTCTACGCCAACGACGTGTTCTGGCAGCCGGGCATTCCGCCGCTCGCCATCGCCCTGCCGCGCGACCGCGATCAAGTCGCCGCCGCCATCCGCGCCGCGCATGACGCCAGCGTCGCCGTCGTGCCACGCGGCGGCGGCATGTCCTACACCAAGGGCTATCTGCCGAAGCGGCCGGATTCGGTCGTCATCGACAGCCGCCGGCTGAACCGCATCGTCGAACTCAACACCGACAGCCTCTATGTGACGGTGGAGACCGGCTGCACCTGGGCCGCGCTGAACGAGGCGCTGGAGGGTACCGGCCTGCGCACCGGCTATTGGGGGCCGCTGTCGGGCATCAACGCCACCATCGGCGGCGCCCTGTCGCAGAACAGCGCCTTCTTCGGCTCCGCCCTGCACGGCACCGTGGCGGAAAGCGTGCTGGGCGTCACCGTGGTGCTGGCCGACGGGCGCGTCGTCACCACCGGATCGGGCGGGCGTGTCGACACCAAGCCCTTCACCCGCTCCGGCGGTCCCGACCTGACCGGCCTGTTCCTGGGCGACAACGGCGCCATGGGCTTCAAAGTGGCGGCGACGCTGCGGCTGCACCGCCGGCCCGAACACAGCGACTTCCTGTCCTTCGGCTTCGCCACCATGCAGGCGATGGCCGCCGCCCAGGTGGAGATGGCGCGGGCGCGCTGCGTGTCGGAAGGCTTCGGCATCGACCGCACCAAGGTCGAGCATTCGGCCAGCGTCAACAAGCTGTCGGACGGGCTGAAGACGCTGGGCAACGTGGCGAAGGCCGGCAAGTCGCTGTTCCAGGGGGCCAAGGAGGCGCTGAGCGTCGCCACCGCCGGCACCGCCTTCCTCAAGGACCACAACTTCACCCTCCATCTGGTGGTGGAAGGGCGCAGCGAAACCCAGCTGCGCGAGGCGATGCAGACGGTGCGCGAGATCGGCGCCCGCCACGGCAAGGAGATCGAGAACAGCGTGCCGAAGGTCATGCGCTCCAAGCCCTTCGGGCCAGTGCGCGGCATGCTGGGTCGCGAGGGCCAGCGCTGGGTGCCGATCCACGCCATCTTCCCGCTGGGCGACGCCGACAAGGCGGTCGCCGCCAACGACGCCTTCTTCGCGGAGAAGCGCGGCTTCATGGAGCAGCACGGCATCATCTATTCGGTGATGACGATGACGGTCGGCAACGACTTCTTCCTGGAGCCGGCCTTCTACTGGACCGACGAGATCACGCCGCTGCATGCCGCCAGCCTGGGCGAGGAGGTGGTGAAGCCCTGGCGCGACCGCCCGGCCAACCCGGCGGCGCGCAACGCGGTGGCGGAACTGCGCCGGGCGACGCAGGAGCTGTACTGCAGCCTGGGCGGCGTCAGCTGGCAGGTCGCCCGCGACTATCCGTTCCGCGAGATCATGACCCCCGAAACCTGGTCGCTGCTGGAGGGCGTCAAGCGCGCCGTCGATCCGCAGGGGCTGATGAATCCCGGCTCCCTCGGCCTCGATAGCTGACGGACGGGAGCGGAGAGATCCACGCCATGGGCTACACCATCACCGAGAAGATCCTGGCACGCGCGGCGGGGCTGCCCGCGGTGCGCGCCGGACAGGACATCAAGGCGAAGCCGGACTTCGTGCTGGCCTACGACTTCCCCGGCTACACCGACGTCTATTTCAAGACGATGAAGGAGGATTTCGGCATCGAGCGGGTGGTCGAGCCGGAACGCTTCGGCATCTTCATCGACCACATGGTGCCGACCGCCACCGCCAAGGAGGAAGAGCTTCACATCAACACGCGCAACTGGTGCGCGGAGAACGATGTGCCGCTGTTCGAACGCCACGGCATCGGCCATCAGGTGGCGGCCGAGGTCGGCTATGCGACGCCCGGCGCCTTCGTCGTCCATTTCGACGGCCATGTCAGCCAGCTCGGCACCTTCGGCACGCTCGCCATCGGCCTGCGCCGCAACGTGATGGAGGCCTTCGTCAGCGACACCGTGTCGATCCGCGTACCGGACACCGTGCGGGTGAACCTGCGCGGGTCGTTGCGGCCCGGCGTGATGGCGCGCGACGTCTTCCACCATCTGGTGCGCCGGCTGGGACCGAGTTCCTGCCGCTTCCAGGTGCTGGAACTCGGCGGGCCGTCGGTGGCGGCGATGTCGACGGAGGGGCTGCAGACCATCACCGGGCTCGCCATGTTCACCGGCGCGCTGACCGCCATCGTCAATCCCGACCCGGTGCGACTGGACTACGCCCTGCCCCGTGCGCGCAAGAAGCTGGAACCGGTGTCGAGCGACCCGGACGCGCGCTATTCCGCCGTCCACGACATCGACCTGTCGGACCTGGAGCCCATCGTCGTCGTGCCCCCGACCCCGGCCGACACCCGCGACCTGACCGAGTTCCTGGGGCTGGAGATCAATGCCGGCTATCTCGGATCCTGTGCATCGGGCCGGCTGGAGGATCTGCGGGCGGCGGCCAAGGTTCTGGAGGGCCGCCGGGTCAAGACCGGCGTGTCGCTGCACATCGTGCCGACCAGCCAGGAACTGATGGCGGCGGCGGCGCGCGAGGGGCTGGTGTCCACGCTGGTGGAGGCCGGAGCCTTCGTTTCCTCCCCCAGCTGCGATTACTGCTTCGGCCGCATCGCGACGATGACGGCGGGCCAGCGCGCGGTGTCCACCGGCACGCTGAACGTCCGCGGCCGGATGGGCAGCCCGGATTCGGAAATCTACCTGTGCAACGCCGCGGTGGTCGCCGCCTCCGCCATCGAAGGCCGGATCGCCGATCCGCGCCCGTATCTGTGAGGCCGAGGATGAGTGAAACCGCACTCCCCATGCCGGCGATGAAGGGCCGCGTCGCCTTCATCTTCGACGAGGTGAATTTCGACGTCGACCAGATCGTCGGGGTCAAGAACATCAAGATCACCGACGTGGCCGAGCTGGCGCAGCTCGCCATGCAGAGCTACGACCCGGACTTCGCCAAATCGGTGCGGCCGGGCGACCTGCTGGTGGGCGCCGACAACTTCGGCTACGGCCACCCGCATTACCCGCCGATGAAGGCGATGCGCCATCTCGGCATCACCGGTGTGATCGCGGAGTCCTTCTCTCCCGGCTATTGGCGCGGCGAGGTCAGCATGGGCTTCCCGCAGGTCAGCTGCCCCGGAATCCTCGGCTTCGTCCGGCGCTGGGACGAGATCGAGGTGGACTGGGCGGCGGGCGTGGTCCGCAACCACAGCCAAGGCACTGAAATTCCCTATGAGCCGCTGCCGCAGGCGGATGCCGAGATGATCGAGGCCGGCGGCCTCGTCCCCTTCCTGAAGCGGCAGGCGGCCCAGCAACGCGAACAAAAGGACCATGCCCATGTCTCGGGGATCTGAATTCCGCAACCGCGTGCTGGCGCAGAAGACCGTCTGGTCGGCTGGCGCCTATGACGCCCTGTCCGCCCGCTTCATCGAGGCCGCCGGTTTCGACGCGCTGATGACCTCGGGCTTCGGCGTCTCCGCCTCCTTCCTCGGCCAGCCGGACGCCGAGCTCTACACCATGTCGGAAAACCTGACGGTGGTCCGCAACGTGGTGTCGGCGGTCAATGTCCCGGTCATCGCCGACATCGACACCGGTTACGGCAACGCCATCAACGTGATGCGCACGATCCGCGAGTTCGAGGCGTCGGGCGTCTCGGCCGTCATCATGGAGGATCAGGTGGCGCCCAAGCGCTGCCCGATCTGCGTCGGCGGGGTCGAAGTGATCCCGATGGACGAGGGCGTCGCCAAGATCCAGGCGGCGGTCGAGGCCCGGCGCGATCCCAACATGCTGATCATCGCCCGCACCGACGTGGTCGATCCGGCCGCCGCCATGGAGCGCGGACGCGCTTATGTCGCGGCCGGCGCCGACATGATCCAGCCGATCAGCAAGTGCTTCAAGGACATCGGCGGCTTGCGCGCCATGCGCGAGGCCGTCGGCGTGCCGCTGTCGCTGCAGCTTCTCGGCTGGCTGGAAAAGCTGTCGGCCGACGAGGTGGAGGAGGTGGCCGGCATGGCGACCTACGCGCTGGTGCCGCTGATGACCGTCGCCTCGGCGCTGAAGGAGAATCTGGCGGCGCTGGCGGAACGCCGCTCCACCAGCGGCCTGCCGCGCCCGGTCACCGACCATAACAGCTTCATCGACTTCATCGGCTTCCCGCAGATCGAGGAACTGCAGAAGCGCTACCTGAAAACCGCCTGACCATCCTTTGCCGGCGGACCACCCCGCCGGGTCCAAGGGCCAACCAAAAGACGACCATTCCACGGAGGAACCCCATGTTCGGTAGGCGCACTCTCCTGGCCGCCGCGGCGGCCCTGGCCCTGGCCATCCCCGTCGCCGGCACCACCGGCGCTCACGCGCAGCAGCCCCCGGTCCGCATCGCCCTGATCGGCCCGATGAGCGGCACCGGCGCCTTCGAAGGTCAGCTCGGCCTGGAAGGCGCGCAGGCGATGGCGGCGGTCATCAACGCCAACGGCGGCGTGGCCGGCGGCCGCAAGCTGGAACTGCTGACCTACGACGACAAGGGCTCCCCCGAGGACGGCGTCAGCGCCGCCAAGCGGGCGATGGAGCAGGACAACGTCGATATGATCATCGGCGGCTGGTTCAGCGCCGTCGCCCTGTCGATGAAGGAAGTGACGCGCGACAAGATCATCACCGTCATGACCAGCTCGCAGCACCCGAAGGTGACGGAGGAAGGGCACAAGTACCTGTTCCGCCTGAACGCCACCTCGGCCATGATGTCGGAGTTCTATTCCAAGGCGATCTGCGAGCGCATCAAGCCCAAGTCCATCGCCTTCATGAACGTCAACGACGACTGGGGCCGTCTGGAGCTGGACAACTACACCAAGCTGCTGACCGGCTGCGGCATCGAGGTGAAGGGCCACGAGTTCTACAACCGCACCGACACGGACTTCACCACCGCCCTGACCAAGCTGAAGTCGCTGAACGCCGACGCGATCTACGTCGCGGCGATCAACACTTCGCAGGGCGCCACCATCTACCGGCAGATCAAGCAGACCGGCTACCGCGGCAAGGTCATCGCGTCCGCCGGCAACATGAACCCGAAGCTGGTCGAGCTGTCCGGCAATGCGCTGGAGCAGGTCTATTCCGCCTCGCCCTTCACCGAGGACGCCGCCGCCCCGTCGCTGAAGCCGTGGCTGGAGCAGTACCGCAAATCCTACAAGAACGAGCCGTCCTTCATCGCCGCGCTCGGCGCCCAGGCGGTCCAGACCCTGGCCTTCGGCATCGACGCCGCCGGCGGCGACCCGCGCGCCTACGACAAGATCGCAGCGGCCCTGAAGTCGCAGGCCGTCCCGACCGTGATGGGCGAACTGCGCTTCTCCGACAAGGGCCAGGCGAGCCAGGCGATCCATCTGGTGCAGGTCCAGAAGAAGCAGATCGTCAGCGTCCGGGACTGAGCGGCTGTGATGGACGCCCTCTCCCCGGACGCTGCGTGATCTGCATATCTCCAGGCCTCGTCAAGCCTCTGGGACCACAGGAACCTTGCGTCATCCCCGCGAAGGCGGGGATCCAGGAAACTCCGCGGTTCAGCCGCTGAGTCCGCTGGATTCCCGCCTTCGCGGGAATGACGGCCGAAGAAGTCCTTCGGTCCCGGTAGCCACGCGAACCTCAGAGATGCGCATCACCTGGGGAGAGGGCCCCCCGGAAAGCCCCCGACAGGAAGATTCGATATGGATTTCACCGTCTTCGCCCAGCAGATCGCGAACGGCCTGGTCAACGGGATGGCCTATGTGCTCATCGCCACCGGGCTGACGCTGGTCTTCGGGGTGCTGCGCATCGTGAATTTCGCCCATGGCGAGTTCTACATGCTCGGCGCCTACATCACCTATTTCATCGGCACCCTGCTCGGGCTCGACTATATCGCGGCGGCGGCGATCTCGGCGGTGGTGGTGGCGGGGCTCGGCATCGCCGCCAACAGGCTGATCTTCTGGCCGCTGCGCCGCGACCATGAATTCACCATCCTGCTGTCCAGCCTGGGCCTCGCCCTGCTGATCGCCAACGGCGGCGAGTTGCTGTTCGGCGCCGATCCGAAATATGTCGAGAGCCCTTCGCCGACGAGATCCTGGACATCGGCACGGTGACGCTGACCCAGCAGCGCGTGCTGGTCTTCGCCGCCGCGGTGGTGGCGCTCATCGCGGTCTATCTGTTCATCCGCTATTCGCGCTTCGGCAAGATGATGCGGGCGACGGCGCAGAATCCGAACGGGGCGGCGCTGACCGGCATCAACATCAAGCTGGTCCACGCCTACACCTTCGCGCTGGCCTGCGGGCTGGCGGCGCTGTCGGGCGCCCTGGTCGGTCCCACCGTGATGATCTTCCCGACCATCGGCAACTGGGCGGTGCTGAAGGGCTTCATCGTCGTCATCATGGGCGGTCTGGGCAGCGTCACCGGCGCCCTGTTCGCCGGCCTGCTGCTGGGCGTCATCGAATCGCTGGGCGGCGGCTACATCTCCCTCGGCTTCATGGAGGCGATCGGCTACGCGATGATCATCGCGGTCCTGCTGTGGCGCCCCAACGGCCTGTCAGCACGGCGCGGGGTCTGCGATGAACACCACCACTCACTCCCTGGCGCATCCCCTGGCCATCGGCGGCGGCATCGCGGCCCTGGCCGTCCTGCCCTTCCTGTCCGGCAACGCCTATCTGGAACATCTGCTGGTGCTGTGGATGCTGTACGCGCTGCTGGCGCTCAGCCTCAACATCGTCATCGGCTATCTGGGCGAGCTCACCTTCGGCCATGCCGCCTTCGTCGGCGTCGGCGCCTACACCTCCGCCATCCTCTCGACGCAGTTCGGCCTGCCGCCGCTGCTCGGGCTGCCGCTGGCCGGTCTGGTGGCGGCTTCGTTCGGTCTGGTGATCGGCTATGCCGCCCTGCGGGTGGTCGGGCCGCAGTTCGCCATCCTGACCCTGGGCTTCGGCGCCATCCTGTTCACCATCACCAACCATTGGGTCGACCTGACGCGCGGTCCGATGGGCATCACCGACATCCCGCCGATGGCAATCGGCCCGTTGGCCTTCGACAGCGCGCGCCCGACCTATTATCTCGTGCTGGCCCTGGTGCTGGCGACGGCATGGCTCTGCCACGCGCTGGTCACCAGCCGCACCGGCCGCGCCTTCCTGGCGGTGCGGGAGAACGCGCCGCTCGCCGCCTCGCTCGGCATCAACGTCTTCCACACCAAGCTGCTGGGCTTCGTCGCCGCCACGGCCATCGCCGGCATCGGCGGCGCCATCTACGCCCACTACATCCGCGTCATCACCCCCGACATCATGGGCGTCCACAATGTGGCGGCGCTCATCATCGTCGTGATCATCGGCGGGCGCGGCACCATCCTGGGGCCGATCCTGGGGGCGCTGGTCTATATCGGCCCTGTTGGAATCGCTCCGCGTCGCCGGTCCGCTGCGCATGGTCATCTTCGCGGCCCTGCTTACCGGCACCGTCGTCTTCCTGCCGGGCGGCCTGGTCAGCCTGTGGCAGCGCTGGCGCAACAGCCACAAGTCGGAGAACACCCAGCCGGCCACCCCCACCGGTTTGCCTCCCACCGGTTTGCCGAGCGCCGAAGGAGGTGCGAAATGAACCCCGCGGCTCAAGAAATCCTCTCCGTCAGCAACCTGACCCGCATCTTCGGCGGCCTGACCGCGGTGCGCGACGTTTCGATGACGGTGCAGGCCGGCGAAGTGGTCGGGCTGATCGGGCCGAACGGTGCCGGCAAGACGACGCTGTTCAACATGCTTGGCGGCTCGCTGCCGCCGTCGTCGGGCAGCGTCCGCTTCGACGGCACCGACTGCACCGGTGCGCCGTCGCACGTCATGGGCCAGCGCGGCGTGTCGCGGACCTTCCAGATCACCAGCCTGTTCCCCAGCCTGACCGCGCTCGACAACGTGCGCAGCGCCGCCTACCGCACCACGCGGGCAGGCTGGGGCGCCGCGATCCTGCGCAACGCCGCCTATCGCCGGGAAGAGGCGGAGTTGCGGCGCAAGGCGATGGAGATCCTGGCCTTCTGCGATCTCGACCATCGCACCGACACGTTGGCTGACTCCATGTCCTACGGCGAGCAGCGCCGGCTGGAGATCGCCATCGCGCTGGCCGCGGAGCCGCGCCTGCTGCTGCTGGACGAGCCCGCCGCCGGCATGAATCCGGAGGAAGGCCAGCGGTTGGTGGAGATGATCCGCCGCATCCGCGCCCGCGGCGTCACCGTGCTGCTGGTGGAGCACCACATGCGCGTGGTCGCCAGCGTCTGCGACCGGCTGGTGGTGCTGGACCATGGGGTGAAGATCGCCGAGGGGCCGCCGGCCAAGGTCCTGAACGACCCTGAAGTGATCCGCGTGTATCTGGGACGGGAGCCGGTCGATGCTTAAGGTCGAAGGTCTGAAGGTCAGCTACGGCCACCGCGAGGCGGTCCACAACGTCTCCCTGACCGTCGAGGAAGGGGAGTTGGTCACGCTGGTCGGCTCCAACGGTGCCGGCAAGACGACGACGCTGAAGGCGATCTCCGCCCTGCTTAGGCCGAGCGGCGGAACCATCACCTTCGACGGCGAGCGGATCGACCGCATGGCGCCGCACCAGGTGATCGAGCGCGGGCTGGTCCATGTGCCGGAAGGCCGCCAGCTTTTCCCCGACATGACGGTGTTGGAGCATCTGGAACTGGGCGCCCTGCGCGGCCGGCCCGGCAGCATGGGCTTCGCCGAGCGGCTGCGCTGGGTCTACGAGCTGTTCCCCATCCTGGCGGAACGCCGCACCCAGCGCGCCGGCACCATGAGCGGCGGCCAGCAGCAACTCGTCGCCTTCGGGCGCGGCCTGATGGCCAATCCGAGATGCCTGATGCTTGACGAGCCGACGCTGGGTCTGGCGCCGATCATCGTCGATACGCTGGCCGACACGATCAAAAGCCTGCACAAGTCCGGCATCACCGTCCTGCTGGTGGAACAGCGGGTCGATCTGGCCCTGCGTCTGGCCGACCGCGCCTATGTGCTGGAGACCGGCCGGGTGGTGATGGAGGATGCGGCGCAGACCCTGCTGGCCGACCCGCGCATCAAGACCGCCTATCTGGGGCTGTGAGGGCATGGCGGGGAGCGATGTGCTCGACCGGGCGCGCGCCATCGTCGGGCCGGCGCATGTGCTGTCGGACCCGGCCGACACCGCGCCCTTCCTGGCGGACTGGCGCGGCCGTTACCGGGGGGAGGCACTGGGAATCGTCCGCCCGGCCGATGCGGCGCAGGTGGCGGCCCTCGTCCGGCTCTGCGCCGACACCGGCACGCCGCTGGTTCCGCAGGGCGGCAACACCGGCGTCGTCGGCGGCGCCATTCCCGATGCTTCCGGCCGCAGCCTCGTGCTCTGCCTGTCGCGCCTCAACCGCATCCGCGCGGTCGATCCCATCGGCGACAGCCTGACGGTGGAGGCCGGCTGCACGCTGGCCGCCGTCCAGGCCGCCGCCGAACAGGCCGACCGGCTGTTCCCGATGAGTCTAGGCAGCGAGGGCACCTGCCAGATCGGCGGCACCATCGCCACCAATGCCGGCGGCACCGCCGTCCTGCGTTACGGCCCGATGCGCGACCTCGTGCTCGGGCTGGAGGTGGTGCTGCCCGACGGCACCCTATGGAACGGCCTGCGCGCGCTGCGCAAGGACAACACCGGTTATGCCCTGAAGCATCTGTTCATCGGCGCGGAAGGGACGCTGGGCGTCGTCACCGCCGCGACGCTGAAGCTGTTCCCGCGCCCACGCAGCACCGCTACCGCCTTCCTCGCCCTGCCCTCGTTGGAGGCCGCTCTGCGGGTGTTCGCGCGGCTGCGCGGCACGCTGGGCGACCGGGTGACCACCGCGGAAATCCTGTCGGACTCGCAGCTCGCCGCCGTGCTGGCCCATGTGCCGGGCACCGTCCGTCCGCTCGCCACGGCCATGCCCTGGTATCTGCTGGCAGAGGTCACCGACCCGATGGCCGGCCTGGACCTCGCCGCCGCGTTGGAGGACCTGCTGGGCGAAGGGCTGGAGGACGGCAGCGTCGCCGACGCGACCGTAGCCCGCAGCCATGCCCAGGCCGATGCCCTGTGGAAGCTGCGCCACAGCGTGTCGGAAGCCAACCGCAAGAGCGGCTTCGTCATCGGCCACGACACGGCGGTGCCGGTCGCCCGCATCCCCGATTTCGTCGCCCGCGCCACCGCCGCCGTCGAGGCGCTGCAGCCGGATGCCCGCGTGGTGGCGGTCGGGCATATCGGCGACGGCAACATCCATCTGGTCGTCATCCTGCCGGACAGCGCGAGGACGGAAGGCCTCCCGCTGGAGGCCACCGCCCGTGCGGTCAGCGCCGCCGTTCACCGCGTAGCGATCGACCTCGACGGCACCATCAGCGCCGAGCATGGCATCGGCCAGAGCGTGCGCGACGCGCTCGCCGCCTTCAAGGGACCGGCGGAGATGGCGCTGATGCGCGGCATCAAGCGGCTGTTCGACCCGCAGGGCATCATGAATCCCGGCAAGGTCGTCGCCACCGACGAGCCGTGATCAGCACGGCGACGATCAGGATTGAAGACCGATGCTCGGCCCGACGCGCCGGATGAGGTCGGCCACGGAAGGCGTCAGCGTGTGGAAGGCGGCGAGGAAGTCGTCGCACCGGTAGGACGGCGCCGTCTCCTTGATCCGCCGGGCATATCCTCCGGCCTCCTCCCGCCGGTCCGCCAAGGCATTGGAAAAGGCGGCGATGGCCTGGATGTGGACATGGGCGTTCGGCCGCCGCGCCGCCCGGTCGCCCCACAGCGCCGCCTGGGCATGCTCCTTCAGATTGAGGCAGGCGAGCGCCCGCGCGCCGAGCATGCCGAACAGCAGCGGATCGAACGGACTCAGCCGCTGCGCGACGTCGGCGGCACCCAGCGCGGCCCGCGCATCGCCACCCTGCGCCTGGACGAAGGCGAGGGAATAATGGCCGAGCGCGAAGTTGGGGTTCAGGCCGACCGCAAGGCTCAGTTCCTCCACCGCATCGTCCTGCCTCCCCAGCAGCCACAGCGCGCGGCCCAGGGCCAGATGGCTCGTCGGATCGCGCTCGTCCAGATCGACGCTCTGCTCGGCGAAGCGATAAGCGTGTTCCGCCTCGATGCCGCGCTGTCCGGTGCGATGCAGAAAGGCGTCCTGGAAATGGGTGAAGGACAGGCCGGCATGCAGCCGGGCGCTCGCCGGGTCGGTTCGAAGCGCCTGTTGGAAAAGGCCGCGCGCCGTCTCGTTGTCGTCGCGCGTGAAGCGGTACATGTGCCACAGGCCGCGATGATAGGCGCTCCAGCCATGCAGCGAGGACGGCGGAACCGCCAGGGCGCGGCGCATCTCGGCCGCTTCGATCTCGTCGTCGAGAGCGGCGGCGATGCGGGAGGCAAGCTCGTCCTGCACGTCGAACACGTCGTCCAGGCGCCGGTCGTAGAGGTCGCTCCACATCACGGCACCGGTTTCCGCCTCCACCAGTTCGACGGTCAGGCGAAGCCGGTGCCCATCGGTGCGGATCCCCCCGCTGGCCAGGTAACGCACGCCGAGCGCCCTGCCGACCGTGCACGGGTCGATCTGGGTTCCGCGAAAGCGGAAGGAAGACCCGCGAGCGATGACGAACAGCGAGCGCAGCCTCGAAAGCCGCACCAGCACGTCGGCGGCCACCCCGTCGGCGAAGCCGCCGCCTTCGGACGGTCCGCCGATGGTGCCGAAGGGCAGAACCGCCAGCGACGGCCGGTCCGGCAGCACCGGCCGGCTTGACCGGGAGGGGTCAGGCAGCAGTCCGGCAGGCCGCTCCGCCATGGTTGCAGCTGGGTGGCGGTCGCGGATGCCGTGCAGCAGTTCGACCGTCTCCTCCTCCGGGTCGGCATCGAGGCAACGGCGCACCGCCTCGGCACAGATCCGGTACTGCTGAACGGCATCCGACCGCCGGCCGTTGCGTGCATGCAGCCGCATCAGCGCGCGGTGCGCCTCCTCGCAGGCGGGGTCGAGCGCCAGCCAGCGCTCCGCCGTGGACGCGACGCCGTCCCAGTCCCCCTCCGCCTCGCAGGATGCCGTCAGGCGCGCGAAGATCCCGGCCGCCAAGCGGGCGAAGCGGGCGCGTTCGCCGGCCAGCCAGTCATCGAACCCTTGCCTGCAGGTCTCCGCATCGGACAGCAGCGGGCCGGCGCACAGGGCCGCGGCGGCGCGCAGGCTCCCGGCCGTGCCATCCCGTGCCAGCCGCTCCACCATCACGCCGTCGACACACTCGGGCGGCAGGGCCAGCGACACCTCGTTCCTGTCCGTGCGGATCAAATCAAGGCCCGCCTGCCCGCCGAGGTGCCGCAGCTCCATCAGGCACTGGCGCAGGCTGTGCAACGCCCGCCGCTCCTCGCAGTCCTCCCACAGCAGGGCGGCCAGCCGTTCGCGAGAGACCGGTCGCGGAGCGGTCAGCGCGACATAGGCAAGCAGTAGCTGCGCATTCCGCCCGCGCAGAGGGAGGGCACGCCCACCGGCATCGGCGAGCGAGAAGCCGCCCAGCAGCCTAAGCGTCGGCCCGGCCATGCCGCACCAAAACGGAAATTGCCTACCACCCCGATCATAGCAGGCGGGACGAATCCTGTCAGACACGCGTCGGCCCAGGGGGCTACCCCTGAAGGACGGGTCGCCATTTTGACGATCGGTTGACGCGAGGGCTGACGATCGGACGACGCCCGGCTGACGTACCCCCGCCATCCTCGCGGCCGAAGCCCGCCGTCACCGGGCGCAATCGCAATCCGCAATCGCACTTCAAGGAGAATGACATGGACGACCTGATCGCCACCGCTCCCGCCATTCAGCCGCACAACGAGCGGGCCGCCGCCGTGTGGAGTTCGGGCGGCCGGGATTACGAGGAGATCATCCGCGGCGTCTATGACGGCATCGACGCAGCCGTCGCCGGGCTCGCGCCCCAGCCGGGCGAACGCATCCTCGACGTCGCGACCGGCACCGGCATCACGGCGCGCGCCTGTGCCCGGCGCGGCGCGCAGGTCACCGGCATCGACATCGCCGCCGGATTGCTGGACGCCGCACGCTCGCTGTCCGACGGGCTTTCCGTCGACTACCGGCTGGGCGATGCCGAGGCGCTGCCCTTCGCCGACGCCAGCTTCGACGCGGTGGTGTCGACCTTCGGCGTCATGTTCGCCGCCAAGCCGGAAGCGGCGGCACAGGAACTCGCCCGCGTCTGCCGGCCCGGCGGCCGGCTGGCCCTGACCACCTGGACGCCGGACGGCGCCATCGCCGAGATGTTCGCACTGATGCGCCCCTACATGGCGGCGCCTCCAGCAGTGTCTCCCTTCGCCTGGGGCCGCCCCGAACGGCTGGAGGAGTTGCTGGGCGGCGCCTTCGACCTGACGGTCACGACCCTGACCAGCCACTACGTCGAAACCGGCGGCGAGGCGGCCTGGAACACTTTCGTGACCGGCTACGGCCCGACGCGCACCCTGGCCGCCAGCCTGGACGAGGAACGACGCTCCGCTCTGAAGCGGGACTTCGTCGCTTTCCACGAGCGCTTCCGCGAGGGCGGCGGCATCCACGTTCCGCGCACCTTCCAGCTCACGCTCGGCCGGCGGCGGTAACCCCTTCCAACTCAGGACAGGGCGGCTTCAGCCATAATGCTCGAAGCCGCCCTGGGCGACGCTCGCCTTCCAATAGGCGACGACCGAACAGGCGTCCGCCGGAAGGCGGAGGGTCTGGCGAACATGGCCGCGGATGCGCCGGGCGGTGCCATGCTCCGTCCCGCTCCACACCGCGAGCCCCTGCATTCCGGCCGTTGCCGCCGCCATCACCGCCTCCGGCAGGGGCGAGACGCCCGGCGTGGAGTGTCGGTCCCGGTGGAACCATGTGACGGAGGTGGCGGCCGGCGATGCCAGCTCCTGCTCTTCGCCCTCCCCCGGCACCTCGACGAACACCTCGGCCGAGGCATCGGCCGGCAGGTTTTCCAGCAGATGGGCGATGGCCGGTAGCGCCGCATGGTCGCCGGCCACCACATAGCGGCCTGCCGGCTTCATCGCGATCCCGCCCGATACCGAGATTCCCACCCTTTCCCCCGGCTTTGCGCGGGCAGCCCAGCCAGACGCCACGCCGGCGCCGTGAAGCACGAAATTCACCTCCAGCGTCCCGGCGGCGGCATCCAAGCGCCGTACCGAGTAGATGCGCAGCGGAGAACCGCCGCCGTCGCCCGCCGGAACCATGAGCCCGACATGTGGGGCCAGCACGCCGGGCTTCAGCGTGAACCCCTCCAGCGCCGGACCGCCGAGGACGATGCGGCGCATGCGCGGCGTCAGGGTGGAGACGGCCACCACCTCCACCCACCGAAGATCACAGGGATACTTGCTGCTCAAGACAGGCCACTCCGCACCGGCACCGATGGTGGCGCATGCTAAATAAGAATGCGACTTGTTCGCAATAGCGCTTTGCCCTATAGGAGGTGATTGTCACGAAGGGCGCCGGAACCGCGCGATTTGCGGCCAGAAAGTCGATCGATGCCGTTCATCCGAGAATGCAGAGCCATACCGAAGGAATCACCATTCTCGGCGACCTGCAATGGCGCGCCTGGAACGGGATGATCGCCGACATCTGGACGGTGGCCTGCGAGCAGAATGCCGGCGGCGAATATGTGTCGGAGGCCCCGCGTCTCGTCGTGGTGCTCGACCAGCTCGGCGACGGCGCCCTCCATGTCATGGACTCCCCCGACCGCGGCAAGTCCCACCGGCTGAGCCGGCGCCAGCCCATGAGCTTCGTTCCGGCCGGCCTCAAGGTCTGGTCCCGCACCGAGAGCATCCGCCGCCTGACCCATCTGGACCTGCATTTCGACATGTCCGTTCTGGAAGGCCGCTTCATGGACGGGCCGGACCTCCGCGAGATGGACCGGCCGCGGCTGAACTTCTCCGACGAGCGGCTGTTCTCGCTGGCCCGACTGATCGCGGCTGAATGCCGGACGTCGGGAGCCCTGCACGACCTTTACGGCGAAAGCCTGATGGCCGCCCTGTTCATCGGCCTCGTTCAGACCGAAC
Source organism: Azospirillum sp. INR13 (assembly GCF_015390205.1). NCBI lineage: Bacteria > Pseudomonadati > Pseudomonadota > Alphaproteobacteria > Rhodospirillales > Azospirillaceae > Azospirillum > Azospirillum sp. INR13. Next base: position 10,554 of record NZ_VUOI01000014.1, on the reverse strand, counting down.
CGGCGGCCGACCGCAAGCGCGGCCAACTGCCGCCGCGCCAGTTGAGGCGCGTGATCGACTTCATCGAGGAACATTGCAGCCGGCCGATCCGCCTGCAGGAACTGGCCGAACTCACCGGCCTGTCGCCCGCCCATTTCTGTTCCGCCTTCAAGGCATCGACCGGCGTGCCGCCGCACAAATGGCAGATGCGGGCACGGGTCGAGCGTGCCAAGTCGCTGCTGACCACCTCCGACGTGACGCTGGCGGCTGCGGCGGCGATGGCCGGATTCTCCGATCAGGCGCATCTGACGCGCGTCTTCCGCCAGATCGTGGGCGCCACGCCCGCCGCCTGGCTGCGCGACCAGTCCGCCTGAGCCGATGCCGACGCCGATGCACGACGAATGTCGAAAGATCGTCCAACCCATCCAAAGACGGTTCAATCCGGGCCTTCATGCATATGCTAATCATTCGCAACAACAGCTCCACCTTCGGACAGGATGGTCCGGTGGCGCTTCGCGGGTGGTGCATACAGTCCGAGGCCGATTGCGATGGTTCACTTTTCGATCAAGCGAATGACCCGTTTCCTCTTGAACGGCACGGCGCTCGCCGCCCTGCTGATGCCGGCCCTGTCGCAAGCTCAGGCGCAGGACGCAAGCACGCCCGCCATCCTCGGTCCGGTGACCGTCGAAGGCAGCAGGGCCGTCGATACGGCGACCAGCCCGGTCAACGGCTATGTCCCGGCCCGGTCGGCCACCGGTTCCAAGACCGACACGCCGCTGGAGGAAATCCCGCAGTCGGTGTCGGTGATCGGCCGCGAGGAGATGGACGACCGCGGCGCCCAGAAGGTGGACGAGGCGCTGCGCTATACCCCCGGCGTCTTCAGCCAGCCTTTCGGCCGTGACAGCGACACCGACTGGGTCTTCATCCGCGGCTTCCAGGCGACGCAGTCCGGCGTCTACCAGGACGGGCTGCAGCTCTACGCCTACGGCTTCGGCGGCCAGTTCGTCGACAGCTACAATCTGGAGCGGATCGAGGTCCTGCGCGGCGCCTCCTCCGTGCTCTACGGCGGCAGCAACCCCGGCGGCCTGCTGAACTACGTCACCAAGCGTCCGGGCGGCACGCCGGTGCGCTCGGTCGAGGCCGGCATCGACCAGCATGGCACCGCCCTTCTCGGGCTGGATGTCGGCGGCGCGCTCGATCCGACCTTGAGCTACCGGCTGACCGGCCGCATCGCCGGCGGCGACACCTACACCGATTTTGCCGACGGCTTCCGCGGCACCGTTTCGCCCAGCTTCAAATGGTCGCCGAACGACGCCAACAGCCTGACGGTGCTGGCCAACTACACCGACATCGACGAGACGCACAACGGCGGCGCCTTCCTGCCCTATGTCGGCACTGTGGTCGACGCACCCTTCGGCCGGATCGACCGCAAGGCCAACTTCACCGAGCCCGGCATCGACACCTACCGCCGCCGTCAGGCCTCGATCGGCTACGAGTTCGAACACCGCTTCGACAACGATCTGATCTTCCGCCAGAACGCGCGCTACAACCACAGCAAGGTCCACGAGGTCACGGTCTATCCCTTCGGCTACGGCGGCTTCTCGGCCACGCCGACCGATCCCGACAACCTGCTGTCGCGCATCAATTTCGAGCACACGACCCAGGTCAACAGCGTCCTGATCGACAACCAGCTTGAAGGCAAGCTGCGCACCGGCCCGGTCGAGCACACGGCGCTGGTCGGCATCGATTACAAGTATTTCGCCATGGATCAGGTGCAGGCGTCCGGCTCGGCCACGACGATCAGCGCCACCAGCCCGGTCTACGGCGCGCCCCAGGGCCAGCGCTTCGCCTACATCGACCAGGAGCTGACGATGCGTCAGCTCGGCGTCTACCTGCAGGACCAGATGCGCTTCGGCCAGGGCTTCCTGGTGACGCTGAGCGGCCGCTACGACATCGCCTCGACCGATGCGGACGGAACGCCCGCCTATGACGGCAAGACCGGCAAGTTCAGCGGCCGCGCCGGTCTGGCCTATGAGTTCGCCAACGGCCTGACCCCCTATGTCAGCGCCTCCACCTTCTTCAACCCGGTGCTGGGCTCCTCGGCCGCGGTCGGCGTCTTCAAGCCGGAAAGCGGCCGCCAGTACGAGGTCGGCGTCAAGTACCGCCCGGCCTGGATGGACGCGATCTTCACCGCCGCCCTGTTCGACCTGACCCGCACCAACGTGGTGACCGGCGCCTTCAACGCCGAGACCCAACTGGGCGAGGTCAATTCCCGCGGCGTCGAGCTGGAGGCCAAGGCAAACATCACCCCCGGCCTGAAGGCGACCGCCTCCTTCACCGCACTCGACCTCGACATCAAGAAGGACGCCAACCCGGCCCTGATCGGCAAGACGCCCTACATCGTGCCGCAGGTCCAGGGCTCCGCCTTCCTCGACTACACCTTCCGTGAAAGCGTGCTGAACGGGGTGTCGGTCGGCGGCGGCGTGCGCTATGTCGGGTCGTCCTGGGCCGACAACGAGAACACGCTGAAGGTCCCGGCCGCAACCGTCTTCGACGCGCGGATCGGCTACAAGCGCGACAACTGGGGCGCCAACCTGTCGGTCACCAACCTGTTCGACAAGGACTACGTCGCCAGCTGCCAGACCCAGTATTCCTGCGGCTATGCGGAGGGGCGGACCGCCCTGCTGACCCTCAACATGACTTGGTAGCCCGATGCCCGGCCCGGACAAGCCCCCTGCCCTCTACGAACTCGACGCCGTCGGATTTTCGGCGGCCGGCCGGCCGATCCTGTCGGACCTGTCGCTTCGATTGGAGCAGGGGCGCATCTACGGGCTGGTCGGCCCCAACGGCTCCGGCAAGAGCACGCTGATCCGCATGCTCGCCCGCCAGCAGCCGCCGGAGGCCGGCCGCATCCGCTGCCTCGGCACCGAGATCGCCCGGATCGGCGAGCGCGACTTCGCCCGCACCGTCGCCTACATGCCGCAGTTCACCCCGCCGGCGGAGGGCATGACGGTGCGCGAGCTGGTGGCGCTCGGCCGCTTCCCCTGGCACGGCGCGCTCGGCCGCTTCGGGGCGGAGGACGCCGCCAAGGTGGCGGAGGCGATTGCCGAGACCAACCTCGACGCCTTCGCCGACCGGCTGGTGGACAGCCTGTCCGGCGGCGAGCGGCAGCGCGTGTGGCTCGCCATGATGCTGGCGCAGGACACGCGCTGCCTGCTGCTGGACGAACCGACCTCGGCGCTCGACATCGCCAGTCAGGTCGAGATGCTCGGGCTGGTGCGCCGGCTGAGCCGCGCCCGCGGTATCGGAGCGGTCATCGTTCTGCACGACATCAACATGGCCGCCCGCGTCTGCGACGAGATCCTGGCGATGCGCGGCGGGGCGCTGATCGCCCAGGGAACGCCGGACGCCATCATGACCGGCGAGACGCTGGGCGCGATCTACCGCCTCGCCATGGGGATCGTCCCGCATCCCGTCACCGGCGACCCCATCGGCTACGTCCTGTGATGGCTGTGGCAAGGACGATATCGCGGCGCCGCGCGCTGGGCCTCGCCGCCGGGCTTGCACTGATGCCCCACCTCGCCTGGGCGGCAGTGCCGCAACGGGTGGCCGTCATCGACTGGGCGCTGCTGGAAACGGTGCTGGCGCTGGGGGTGGTCCCGGTCGCCGCCACCGAACTGCTGCAATTCCGCAAGACCGTCGTCGAGCCCGCGGTGCCGGAGTCCGTCGCCGACATCGGTCTGCGCGGCACGCCGAACTACGAGGCGCTGAACCTCGCGGAACCCGACCTGATCCTCACCTCCAACTATTACGAAGGCCAGCGCGCCAGCCTGGAGCGGGTGGCGGAAACCGTGTCGCTGTCGATCTACACGCCGGGCGTACCGCCCTACCCGGCCGCCGCCGATGCCGCCCTCGCCCTCGGCCGGCTGCTCGGCCGGGTGGCGCAGGCGCAGGCCGTCGTCACCGATACGGAGGCGGAGATCGCCCGCCTGCGCGAGACCTTGAGCGGCATCGGCCGGCGGCCGGTGCTGGCGATCAATTTCGGCGATGCCCGCCATTTCCGCGCCTTCGGCACCGACAGCATGTTCGGCGACGTGCTGCGCCGGCTGGGGGTGGAGAACGGCTGGGCGGCACAGTCCAGCTACAGCGCCACCGCGCCGGTGGGCATCGAGGCGCTGGCCCGCTTCCCCGACGCCGCGGTCGTCGTCGTGCCGCCGGTTCCCGCCGATGCGGTGCGGACGCTGGCCGACAGCGCCCTGTGGCAGGCCCTGCCGATGGTGCGGGAAAGCCGCGTGGCGGTGATCGAGCCGGTCAACCATTTCGGCGGTCTCCCCGCCGCCCTGCGCTTTGCCCGCCTTGCCACCGCAGCCCTTTTGCGAGGCAAAGACGGCCATGGCTGAGCGCGCGCCGATGAACCGCATCCTCCTGTGGGGCGGGCTGGCCGTCCTCGCCGCCTGCCTGTCGACGATCCAGGTCGCCGGGCATCTCGCCGCGCCGGCCCCCGTCGGCGCGACGCCGAGCGGCGCCGACTGGCTCGACGCGATCATCCTCCATCACAGCGTCCTGCCGCGCATCGCGGTCTCGCTGGTCGCCGGGGCGGCGCTGGGATTGTCGGGGCTTCTGCTCCAGCGCGTGCTGCGCAACCCGCTGGCCGAGCCCTCGACGCTCGGCGTGTCGGCCGGCGCGCAGCTCGCCATGACGGTGGGGCTGCTCTACGCGCCGGCGCTGATGGAACAGGCGCGCGAGGGCGTGGCGCTGGCCGGCGGCCTGACCGTGGTCGGGCTGATCCTCGCCATGACATGGCGGCGCGGTCTGGAGCCGGTAGCCGTCATCCTGGCCGGCATGATGGTCGCACTGACCGCCACCATGGCCAGCGCCGCGCTGATCCTCGCCAACGGCGACTATCTGTTTTCGATCTTCATCTGGGGCGGCGGCGCACTGGCGCAACAAAGCTGGGACCCAACCTTGACCATCGCGCTGCGCCTATTGCTGGGCATCGCCGCCGCCCTGCTGCTGATGCGCCCGCTGGCGATCCTCGGCCTGGACGATGCCAGCGCCCGCAGCCTGGGCGTCGCCCTCAACGCGACGCGCTTCGCCGTCATCGGCGTCGCGGTCTGGCTTGCCGCCAGCGTGACGGCGGAGGTCGGCGTGATCGGCTTCGTCGGACTGGCCGCCCCCGCCCTGGCGCATCTCAGCGGCGCGCGGACCCAGACGCAGAAGCTGATCGCAGCCCCTTTGATCGGCGCGGTCCTGCTCTGGGTCACCGACGGGCTGGTGCAGTTGCTGGCCGGCGCCAATGGGGAGCGGGTGCCGACCGGCGCCGCCACCGCCCTGCTGGGCGGCCCGCTGCTGCTGTGGCTGCTGCCGCGCCTGCGCATGTTCGAATGGCCGTCGCTGAACAACCGGCCCGCCCCGTCGCGCCGCAGCCCCCGTCCCCGTCTGCTGATCGGCCTGTTCGCCCTGCTGAGCCTCGTCGCCGTCGCCCTCGCGCTGACCGTCGGCTATGGCCCGGACGGCTGGTCGCTCGCCACCGGCTCCCTGCTCGACCGGCTGTTGGCATGGCGCGGGCCGCGCGTGGCGGTAGCGGCGGCGGCGGGTGCCATGCTGGCGGCGGCCGGAATGCTGTTGCAGCGAATCACAGCCAACCCGCTGGCCAGCCCGGAAATCCTCGGCGTCGGCACCGGCTCGGGCGTCGGGCTGACCGCCGCGCTGTTCCTGGTCGCCGCCCCCGGCATCGGCCTGCAGATCGCGGCTTCCGCGGCGGGAGCGGTGCTGGTGCTTGCCGCCATGCTGGCGCTGTCACTGCGCGCCGGCTTCGGACCGGAACGGCTGCTGCTGGCCGGCATCGCCATGAGTGCGCTGTGCAGCGCCGTCCTGACCGCCGTCATCGCCACCGGCACCCCCCAGGCCTTCACCTTGCTGCGCTGGCTGAGCGGGTCGACCAACGACGCCGGCCCGGCCGACGCCTGGTTCTGCGCCGGTGCCGCCGTCCTGCTGCTGGCGGCCCTGCCGCTGGCCTCGCGCTGGCTGGAGATCCTGCCGCTCGGCGACGTCACCGCCCGCTCGGTCGGCCTGCCGGTGCGGCGCTGCCGCATCCTGCTCGTGCTGTTCGCCGGCCTGCTCACCGCGGCGGCGGCGCTCTTCGTCGGACCCTTGAGCTTCGTCGGCCTGATCGCCCCGCACCTCGCCCGCCTTGCCGGCCTCGGCCGCGCGCTGGAGCAGGGCATCGGCGCCGTCCTGATCGGCGCCGGCCTGATGGTGGTGTCGGATTGGCTGGCGCGGACGGTCGCCTTCCCCTATCAACTGCCGCTGGGATTGTTCGCCGCGCTGCTTGCCGGCCCCTACCTGATCCGGTTGCTCAGCCGGGCCAGCCCCTGCGCCGGCTAACCCGCTCTGTTCCCCCGTGCCTACTCCCTTGTCAGTTCAGGAATGAGAAGAGCCATGCTCCGCCGCTTCCTCGCCTACTACCGTCCCTACAAGGGCCTGCTGATCCTCGACATTTCCTGCGCGATCCTGTCGGGGCTGCTGGAGTTGGGCTTTCCGATGGCGGTGCGCGCCTTCGTGGACAAGCTTCTGCCCACCCAGGACTGGCCGCTGATCGTCGCCGCGACGGCGCTGCTGCTGGCGGTCTACATGGCGAATGGCGGGTTGATGGCCATCGTGACCTATTGGGGCCACAAGCTGGGCGTCAACATCGAGACGGAGATGCGCCGGAAGAGCTTCGACCATCTGCAGAAGCTCTCCTTCAGCTTCTACGACAACAACAAGACCGGCCACCTCGTCGGCCGCGTCACCCGCGACCTGGACGAGATCGGCGAGGTGGCGCACCACGGCCCCGAAGACCTGCTGATCGCGGTGATGACCTTCGTCGGCGCCTTCGCCCTGATGGCGGTGGTGCACCTCCCGCTGGCGTTGATCACCGCCGCCATCGTGCCGGTCATCGCGTGGCTGACCAGCCGCTACGGCGGACGCATGACCAAGAACTGGCAGTCGCTCTATTCCCGCGTCGGCGACTTCAACGTCCGCATCGAGGAGAATGTCGGCGGCATGCGCGTCGTCCAGGCCTTCACCAACGAGGACCACGAGCGCAAGCTGTTCGCCGAGGACAACGACCGCTATCGCAAGACCAAGCTCGACGCCTACAAGATCATGGCGGCGTCGACGACGCTGAGCTACATGAGCATGCGGCTGATCCTGATCGTCGTCATGCTGACCGGCGCCCATTTCGTCCTGGTGGGAGAACTGACCCAGGGCGGATTCTTCGCCTTCCTGCTGCTGGTCAACACCTTCTTCCGCCCGATCGAGAAGATCAACGCGGTCATCGAAACCTACCCGCGCGGCATCGCCGGCTTCCGCCGCTACACCGCCCTGCTCGACACCCAGCCCGACATCGAGGATGCCCCCAACGCCGTCCCGGCGCCGCCGCTGAAGGGCGACATCCGCTTCACCGACGTGTCCTTCGGCTATGACGCCGCCCGCCCGGTCCTGAAGGGCGTCGACCTCGGCATCAAGGCCGGATCCACCGTCGCCTTCATCGGCCCGTCTGGCGCCGGCAAGACGACGATCTGCTCGCTTCTGCCGCGCTTCTACGAGATCACCGGCGGCACCATCACCATCGACGGCCTCGACATCCGCAGCATGACGCTGGCCTCGCTGCGCCGGCAGATCGGCATCGTCCAGCAGGACGTCTTCCTGTTCGGCGGCACGATCCGCGAGAACATCGCCTATGGCCGGCTGGGCGCGTCGGACGCCGAGATCACCGAGGCGGCGCGCCGCGCTCATCTCGACGGGCTGATCGCCTCGCTGCCCGACGGTCTCGACACCGTCATCGGCGAGCGCGGCGTGAAGCTGTCGGGCGGCCAGAAGCAGCGCCTGACCATCGCCCGCATGTTCCTCAAGAACCCGCCGATCCTGATCCTGGACGAGGCGACCTCGGCGCTGGACACCCGGACGGAGCGGGAAATCCAGAAATCCCTGATGGAGCTGGCGGAAGGGCGGACGACGCTGATCATCGCCCACCGGCTGGCGACCATCCGCAATGCCGACGAGGTCTATGTCGTCGGTGCCGAAGGCGGGATCCAGCGCATCACCCACGAGGAACTGGCCGCCCACGGCTGACCCCGGCGGGCAGCGGTTCGGCGGACGCCTCGCCGGACCGCCCTGCCCCGAATGCTCACGTGGCACAGAGGCCGCGGAACAAGCCTCAATCATCGGCCTCACCAAACCCGATGGCTGGACAAATCTCCATGTGATCCAGCCACAGATCCGTGCATCCGATCCATACTGATGCTCTCGGCATTATCCCAACGCAGCCCTTTATCCCTGCATGGAAGTCTTCGTACCATCCGCCTGATCTAGCGAGGACGATGGGTTTTCATGCAACAGATAAACAAGACCGTTTCCTTCACAGCCGGCGGCCTGATTCTACTGTTCGTTGCTCTGGCTGCGTTGTTTACCGAGCCGTTCGGCTCCCGCGTGTCGGAGATGCAGGCATTTGTCGTCGGCAACTTCGGCTGGTTCTACGTGCTTGTCGTCGCGGGTTTCCTGCTGTTCATCCTGTGGCTCTTCTTCAGCCCTTACGGCTCGATCAAGCTGGGTCACGACGATGACGAGCCGGAGTTCAGCTACCCGTCCTGGTTCGCGATGCTGTTCAGCGCCGGCATGGGCATCGGGCTGCTGTTCTACGGCGTCGCCGAGCCGATGCTGCACTTCTCCAATCCGCGCGTGGGCGAGGCGGGAACTCCCGACGCCGCGCGCGAGGCGATGAACCTGGCGTTCCTGCACTGGGGCCTGCACGCCTGGGCGATCTACATCGTCGTCGGGCTTTCCCTCGGCTACTTCGCCTACCGCCACGATCTTCCCCTCACCGTCCGTTCGGCGCTCTATCCGCTGCTGGGCGACCGCATCCGCGGCTGGCCCGGCCATGTCGTCGACATCATCGCCATCTTCGGCACGCTCTTCGGCATTGCGACTTCGCTGGGTCTCGGCGTCATGCAGATCAATGCCGGTTTCGCCTATCTCGGCCTGCTGGACGTGGGTCTGTCGCAGCAGATCGTGCTGATCGCCGTCATCACGGTGGTGGCCACGGTCTCCGCCGCCAGCGGCGTCGGGCGGGGAATCCGCCGTTTGAGCGAACTGAACATGCTGGCGGGCGTGCTGCTTCTGACCTTCGTCTTCCTTTTGGGTCCGACGGTGTTCCTGCTGTCGACGCTGGTGGAGAGCATCGGCCGCTACCTGTGGACGCTGCCCTACACCAGCTTCCGCACCCTGCCCTATGCCGGGGCGGAGTGGCAGGCCAGTTGGACGATGTTCTATTGGGGCTGGTGGATCTCCTGGGCGCCCTTCGTCGGCATGTTCATCGCCCGCGTGTCGCGCGGCCGCACCATCCGCGAATTCATCGGCGGCGTGCTGTTCGCGCCGGTCGCCCTGACCATGCTGTGGTTCATCGTGTTCGGCGAGACGGCGATCCACATGGAGATGTTCGAAGGCGGCGGCATGGCCGCGGCGGTGGCCGACAGCGTGCCGACCGCGCTGTTCGTCATGCTGGACCGGCTGCCGCTCAGCACCATCACCTCCGCCATCGCCACGCTGATGGTCGTCACCTTCTTCGTCACCTCCGCCGATTCCGGCGCGATGGTCATCGACATCATCGGCTCCGGCGGCGATCAGGATCCGCCGATCGTCACGCGCATCTTCTGGGCCCTTCTGTCGGGAGTGGTGGCGGCGGTGCTCCTGCTGGTCGCGGGCTCCAGGCCCTGCAGACCGCGGCGGTCACCACGGCGCTGCCCTTCGCGTTCGTCATGTTGTTGATGTGCGTCGGCCTCGTCGTCAGCCTGCAGAGCGAGCGGAAGGTCGATCCCGGCAGGCGCACCACCCGCGCCGCGGCAAGCGCGACCGCTCCAGCTGCGGAAACGGCCGGCGACGGCGACTGGCGGCAAGGGCTTTCCGCGATGCTGGGCCGCCGGAGCGGACAGTCGGCGGTTCCGCCGGGCGCCGGGGCCGCGCGGCGGAACGTGGCGCGATTCATCGCCGACGACGTGGTGCCGGCCCTGCGCGACATCGCGGAGGAACTGGAACGAAACGGCCGCGTCGTGGAAATCGACACCAGTTCCTTCACTGCCGGCATCGCCGTGCTGAGGGACGGCCAGGAGGAGTTCTCCTACGCGATCCGCGCGCGCGCCTATCATCCCATGAGCTTCGCCTTCTCGGGCATCGAGAAGGATGACGAGCCCTGGCAGACGCGGGCCGAAGTCATCCTGCGCGGCGGCCTGCACAAGCAGCTTCCGCAGGAACGGATGAACCGCAGCGCCATCCGCCATGACTTCATCCGCGAATACGGCAAATGGATGGGCTGGTGAGATGACGATGCCGTCGTCCCGCGAACTCCGTCACGACCATTTCCGGCAGATCTTCCTCAGCGAGCGGTCGCGCCGGGAATCGATCCGGAGCAGCATCGGGACGCCGGTATCGGCGATATCCTTCGCGGTCTTCGCCTGGGAAACCTGGCGGTGCGCTTCGACGCCTCCCGGCTGAACGAGCCCATCGCCGTGGCCATCGCCGCGCTGACCGCGGTCA
>NZ_VUOI01000013.1:0-113023 GCF_015390205.1 Azospirillum sp. INR13 | reverse complement strand
GAACAGGCGATCCGTGGCGGCGACCGCGTCGACCAGATGCAGGGCGGCTACGGCGGCGGCTCCGCCGGCGACCAGACGGACGAGTCCGCGGCGCTGGGCAACGGCAACGGCGACCAGCTGACACCGCGCCAGCGCGACGTTCTGGCCCGTCTGCGCGACGGCAAGTCCAACAAGCAGATCGCCCATGAGCTGGGGCTGACGGAAGGCACGGTGAAGGTCCACGTCACCGCCATCCTGCGGCATCTGGGCGTGCGCAACCGCACGCAGGCCGCACTGACGGCGCAAAGCCTTTAAACCCTCAAGCGTTACTTCCACGGTCCTCCCCACGAAGGCGTGGATCCGGGAAACTCCGCAGTTCGGTTGCTGAGTCGGCTGGCTTCCCGCCTTCGCGGGAATGACGGCCGACAAACATGCATCATTGGGCGCGGTCCCTACCGCTGCGCCCGCTCCACCGCGGAGACCAGGGCCAGCAAAGCGCCGCGCAGTTCGGCGGCATGGGTGCGCGGGCGGACGGCGGCGGCATCGGGCACTGCGACGACGGTCAGCGTCCGGCAGCCGGTCAGCCGGCTTTCCAGCCGGGCGAACAGCTCCGCCGGTTCGCTTCCCTGCATCAGGGTCACCGGCACCCGCACCGCCGGCAGTTCCGCCTCCAACTCCCCGAGGCGGTCGGTCAGGTCCACGGGCCGCGGCCGGCCGAAGCAGGCGGACAGGGCGTTCCAGCGCCGCCGCAACGGCGAATCGGCCCCGACATCGTCGACGATCATCACGCCGCCGACCTGATCCGGAAAATCCAGCGCCGCCACGATGGCGAGCGGCGCCGTCACCGCGCTCGCCACCAGCACCGGCCCGCCGGCCGCCCCGCTCCACCAGCATCGACGACAGCCGCGCCGCGGCGGAGGCGGGCAAGGTCAGCCATTCCTGGCCCGACGGGACATGGTCGAGCAGGCGCCACCAGGCACCCTTGCCGGGATGAAGGAAGATCACCCGCCGGCCCAACGGATCGCCCGCCCGGTCCGCCGTGCGGTCGCCGGCCGTGCCAACACCGATGCCGGCATCCATCCGGTCCGACGTCGGGCCGTTCACCGCGAAGCGGACGGACTCTGCCCGTCCGGTGCGGACGGTGGAGGGCTGGGTGTGAAAGAACACGTTCGGGTTCCCCGGTGCTGGCGTTCCGCGATGGGACGTTCCCACCGCCGAAGCCAACCCTAGCGAAGCCGAACCCAAGTCGTCCCGTACGATAAATCGGGCAAAACCCTTAACGCGGCCCCAAGAGCCGCCTTGCCCGCAAAAGGTTTCAGCCGCCGCCGAAACGGCTCAAAAACAAACCAAATTCCATTACTTGCCGGTGCTGCTTTATTGGCCGGCGCCGTCGAACGCTGCTCAATGCAGCGTCACCTCCATCTCCTCGCCGTCCGGCGCCACCGCCATCGGGCGGCGCAGTTCGCCCGCCAGGCTCCGCCATTCCGGCGCCCCGCCCAGCTGTTGCAGCAACTGCGCGGTGAAGGCGAAGACGGCATGCTCCAGCGGCCCGTTGTCCTCGGCGTGGGCGTTGACGGTCAGGCAGGACTCGGCCGCGCTTTCGAAGATGGCGGCGGCGGCGCTGGTGCCCGGCCCGGGATCGGGCAGCGGGATGGCCGTCGGCTTTTCCCCGCTGACGCGCAGGCGCGACAGGTTGTCGGCCAGCAGGCGGGTGCGGATGGCATTGTCGACCGCGGCGGCCATGGTGTAGCCGGCCTCTTCCTCGACGGTGGCGCGCAGGACGCGCAGGCCGGCGATCAGCCCGCGGACGACGTCGCCGCCGCTGCCGCGCTTGGTTGCCGCCGCGACGGCGGTGCGAGGATGGCGGCGACCACCGGCGACAGCGATTCGCCCTCGCGCGGCATGTTCGGCGCATCGGCGCCGGGGTCGGTATTCAAAGCCTCGTTCATGCGGCCTCCGATCCGTATGGTCCGGAAACGGGCGGCCCGCCGGCGGTGCTGTCGGCGGAGGACCCGTCCGGACGCGTCGTCATGATGCCTCTACCGGATCTGTGGACCCTGCGGATCCGGTTCAAGGCATGGATTGGATGAACCTCCCCCTCTTTCGCGCCGCCGGACGGGGTGCCCCATCGTTGCGGCTGGTCCCGCAATCGAAAGCCGCCCCTCTGGTCCACGGCCGGGACCGTCCCCACATCTGCGGCGAAAGGGAGGGTTCGTGTCATGCCTCTGCTCCAGTCTTCTCCTCAATGCGCTGTGGTTGATCACGGGCGGCATCTGGATGGCGCTCGGCTGGCTCCTGGCTGCGGTCCTGATGGCCCTGTCCATCATCGGCCTGCCCTGGGCCCCGGTCCGCCCTGACCATCGCCTATTACACCTTGCTTCCCTTTGGACAAACCGCCGTACGCCGGGATGAGTTCCGCGGGCGCGAGGACATGGGCACCGGCGCCCTGGGCTTCATCGGCAACGTGGTGTGGTTCGTGCTGGCCGGCTGGTGGCTGGCCGCCGGCCATCTGATCGCCGCGGTGGGGCTCGCCATCACCATCATCGGCCTGCCCTTCGCCTGGGCGCATCTGAAGCTGGCCCTGCTGGCGCTCTGGCCGGTCGGGACCGAAATCGTGCCGGCCGACGATGCCGACCGCCGCCGCATGCCGGGCCGGATCTGACGGTTCGTCGATCGCCAGGGGGCGGCCGTCGCCGCAGGACGCCCCCTGGCGTTCCCGCATTCCATTGCAGTGCGGTCGTCTTGGCGGCGACAAAGTTACGCCCCCGTAACCGATGCCTGGTCATTAACCATTACTAAAGGTATGCCCCCGAAACTGTCGGAATATGTCGGCATGGTTTCAGGCTTCCGGAACGAGGGGACATCGCTCTTCATGTCTTGGCTGTCGATCTTTTCCGGGGGCAACAAGGCGTCCGGCGACGCGAAACCCAGCGCCGGGCCGCAGAGGGAGCGTCCCTCCGCCCCGCCGACGATCGTCATCGATCACCACGACTATGTGCCGGAGGAATTCGTCCTCGGCTCCTTCCGCATCCGCCCCCTATGACGGCGACCTGATCGCCAAGCAGAAGTTCGATTTCCGCCTGCAGTTCGACCTTGGCGGCGATCCGGTGGACGTCTCCTGCATCGGCATGGTGGTGAAGATGACGGAGGAGGCCGGCCTCGTCGCCCGCTACCAGTCGCCCCAGCCCTTCTACGAACGCAAGCTGATCGAGTACATGAAGGCCCTGAAGGGCCTGTAAGCGCGCAATCCCGCCCGAAGATGGTGGTGCCGGGCGCCGGCTGCCACTATATCTATGGGCATGCCGATCCGTCTTCTCCCTGAAACGCTCGTCAACCGCATCGCCGCCGGCGAGGTGGTCGAACGTCCCGCCGCCGCCGTGAAGGAGCTGGTGGAGAACGCCATCGATGCCGGCGCCACCCGCATCGACGTGGTCGCGCGCGGACGGCGGCAAGTCGCTGATCGCCGTCACCGACGACGGCTGCGGCATGACCGCGGACGAGCTGGTCCTGGCGGTCGAACGCCATGCCACCTCCAAGCTGCCGGGCGACGACCTGCTCGACATCCGCTCCCTCGGTTTCCGAGGGGAGGCGCTGCCGTCCATCGGCGCCGTCAGCTGCCTGACCATCACCAGCCGCGCCCGCGACGCCGACAGCGCCTGGAGCCTGACGGTCGATGCCGGCGCCAAGGGGACGCCGCAGCCGGCGGCGCTGGCCCAGGGCACGCGGATCGAGGTGCGCGACCTGTTCGCCGCCGTGCCGGCCCGGCTGAAGTTCCTGAAGGCGTCGCGCACCGAATACGACCACATCGCCGATTGCCTGGAACGTCTGGCGATGGCCCATCCCGGCGTCGCCTTCACGCTGTCCGACGGCGGGCGCGGCGGCCTGCGGCTGAGCGCGGCGCAGGGCGACCTGCTGGACGCCCGGCTGACCCGGCTTGGCGCGCTGATGGGCCGCGATTTCCAGGAGAACGCCGTCCCGGTGACGGCGGGCGCGCGAGGGTGTGACGCTGGCCGGCTGGATCGGCCTGCCCACCCTGCACCGCCCGACCGCCAAGCACCAGCACCTGTTCGTCAACGGCCGCCCGGTGCGCGACAAGCTGATGGTTGGCGCCGTGCGCGCCGCCTATGCCGATTTCCTGCCGCGCGACCGCCACCCGATGCTGGCGCTGTTCCTCGACATCGACCCGCAGGAGGTCGACCGTGAACGTCCACCCGGCCAAGGCCGAGGTGCGGTTCCGCGACCAGGGTCTGGTGCGCGGCCTGATTGTCGGATCGCTGAAGCACGCGCTGGCCGAGGCCGGCCACCGCGCCTCCACCACCATCGGCCTCGCCACGCTGGGCGCCCTGCGGCCCGAGCAGTCCGGCGATACCGACAGCGGCTTCACCCCCTCCCCCCTGCCCTACGGCCGCTCCGGCGGCGGATCGGGCGCGGGCTGGGGTGGTTCCTACACGCCGGCCGCAGTGCCGCGCGGTCTGGCGGAGCGCTCCGCCGCCTTCCAGGCGCCGGCCCAGGCGGGATTGCCGCCCGCTGCAGGGCCGTCTCAGCGGCTTCGGCAACGGCTTCGCCCCCTCGGCCCGCCCGCCGGAATACCGCGCCCCCCGACCCGTCCGCGCAGAGACCCGAGCCGCCGCCCGACAGCCACCCGCTCGGCGCGGCGCGGGCGCAGGTCCACACCACCTACATCGTGGCGCAGACCCGCGAGGGCATCGTCATCGTCGACCAGCACGCCGCCCATGAACGGCTGGTCTATGAGCGGATGAAGACCGCCCTGCTGGAAGGCGGGGTGAAGCGCCAAGCCCTGCTGATCCCCGAGTTGATCGAGCTGGACGAGCCCTCCGCCAACCGCCTGCTGGCCCGCAGCGCCGAGCTGGCCGAACTGGGTCTGGTGATCGAGGGCTTCGGCCATGGCTGCGTGATGGTGCGCGAGGTTCCGGCCCTGCTCGGCCAGTCCGACGTGAAGAACCTGATCCGCGACCTCGCCGAGGAACTGTCCGAACTAGGCGACGCCCTGTCGCTGAAGGAACGCCTTGAGGAGGTCTGCGCGACCATGGCCTGCCACGGGTCCGTCCGCGCCGGCCGCACGCTGAGCGTGGACGAGATGAACGCGCTGCTGCGCCAGATGGAGGCGACTCCGCATAGCGGCCAGTGCAACCACGGGCGGCCGACTTATGTGGAACTGAAGCTGGCGGATATCGAGAGGCTGTTCGGGCGGAGGTAAGGAAATGAGGGTGTCTGCATTAAAGATCTTCGCCGAGAGCAGTTTGAAGGAGTGGCGTAAATGGATGCCCCATTCCTGAAAATGAAATTCGTTTCTCTCAACGCTTAGCTGATATGGTTAAATACATGCCGCACACTTTCACCACTCTTCGTCACCCTGTCGAAAAATTACTTGAGGCGGAGCACTTTCTCGCGCGCATGATCAATTCGAATGGTTTGGTATTTCAGTTCGAAATAAACGCCTTCTTATCCGCCAGTCGTAGCGTGAGCTTCGTTCTTCAGAAATCCTTCTCAGACGTACCTGGCTTCACCTTTTGGTACGCAGAACAACAGGCACATATGAAGGCCGATCCCGCAATGCGCTTTTTCTTAGAGTTGCGGAATATTTCCCAGAAGCAAGGTCCGATATCTTTTGTGGGCGGCTCCCTTCCTGACGGTCGTTGGACCTATCGGTTCGTTGGTCGGCCGCATGCAGTACCCACTGAACTGAAAGGCCGTGATGTTATCGCATGTTGCGCGGCTCATCTGACAAAGCTGGGAACCCTGCTTGCTGAATGCGTTCAGGACTTCCCTTTCCATTCCTGTCCTAGTCGCGCGTTTACTGAAGAAGGTATGGTGGCGCTGGGCTACGACTGGCGCGACGTGGAGGCCGCGCTAGGGTTGCCGACGGGATACACGGATGTGGTTGATTTTCCGGCAGCTGAAAAGCTGCGTATCCTGCGTCGTGAGATTGAACCGCTAGACGTGAAGTCTATTCAGCGTATTGCCGAAGGCGATATCCGTGCGAATGGTATGCGGCTTCAATTCCCCAAAACGAGCGGAACTGATCTAGTCGATGACATCGCTGCAATGATGATATCGCATGGGGAAAATATTGAGCAACCTCGCAATGTTTTCATAAGCGCTATCGCAAAGCGAATTAACGGCACAGGGCTATTATAATTATTTATGGATTTCTCAGCTTTCCCCAATAACTAATCGCAGGTCCGCAGAATAGATGATTTTTTCTTTGGATCATAAGAATAATAAAGCAATTTTCACATGAACAGCCTTGTGCTTACCGGAGCTGTTCACAAAAACATGTAACTATGCAAGCCCCACCCCATCGACACCGTTCCTAATAGCCCGTATAGTCCCCGTATCTACGACGGGAGTCCACCATGCGCACCGAAGTCGCCCGTTGGGGCAACAGCCTTGCCCTTCGCCTGCCGCGACCGATTGCCGATCAGACCGGTTTCGCCGAAGGCACGCCGGTGGAAATAGAGGTCGAGGAAGGACGCATCGTCATTCGTCCGGCCATGCCGCGCTACGCCCTGGACGATCTGCTCGCCGGCATCACGGCGGACAATCTGCCGGACGAGTCCTTCGACGATGAACCGCGTGGGCAGGAATTGCTGTGATGTTGCCGGATCGCGGCGATCTGGTGTGGATCGACTTCACGCCGCAGGCAGGACATGAGCAAGCGGGACGGCGCCCCGGATTGGTGCTGTCGCCCCACGCCTATCACAATCGCACTCCCTTCGTCGTGGTCTGCCCGATCACCAGCAAGGTGAAGGGCTATCCGTTCGAAGTCGCGTTGCCGCCGGGGCTCGCGGTCGGCGGAGTCGTGCTGGCGGATCAGGTGAAAAGCCTCGACCGCCGCGTCCGCCAACTCGACCCGGTCGGCTCGGTGCCCGAGGCGGTGCTCCAGCAGGTGCTTGCCAAATTGGCGCCCCTGCTGTCGCTCCGCCTCTGACGCCTGCCCTCAGTACCCCACCGTAAAGCGCTTGCGCTCGTGCTTCGGCGTCTCGATCTCGTCGACCAGCGCCACGGCGAAATCCTCGTAGCTGATCCAGCTGCGGCCGTTCGCATCCGCCAGTAGCGTGTCGTCGCCCAGCCGGAAAATGCCCGTGCGCTCGCCCAGAACGAACTCTGCCGACGGCGACAGGAAGGTCCAGTTCAGCTCGGGTTCGGCCTTCAGGCGGTCGAGGAACTCGGCGCCCTTGGTCGCTTCGGCGCGGTAGGCCTCGGGGAATTCCGGCAGGTCGAGCACGCGCACGCCCGGCGCCACCTCCAGGCTGCCGGCGCCGCCGACCACCAGATAGCGCGCCACGCCCGACGCCTTCACTGCGCCGATCAGGCTGTCGGCATCGCCCATCAGGAACATCACGGCGCTGACCACCGCATCATGGCCGGCCAGCAGCGAGGCCAGCGTCCCGGCGTCGTTGGCGTCGCCGGTCTTCACGGTCAGGCCGGGGGCGGCGGCGACCTTGGCGGGATCGCGGGACGATGGCGGTGACGCTGTGGCCGCGGCGGAGCAGTTCGGCCTGGATGCGGCCGCCGGCGCGGCCGGCGGCACCGATGATGGCGACGTTCATGGCAGGTGTCCTCTGACTAGGTTTCCGATGGTGACTTGATGCCGGTTTGGAAATCTGGTGTAAAGAAGGCACCTTTTCGTTACATGGTCACCTGCGCGTAACCGCGGTCGGCCTTCTGCCGGGGATGTCCCATGCACCAATGCGCAACCGATCAGGATGGCAACGCCTATGCCTCCGGCTGTCCGACACGGCAGGCGCTCGACCGCATCGCCGACAAATGGACGGTGCTGATCCTGGGGTTGCTGGAAGGCGGCCCGATGCGCTTCAACCGGCTACGCCGCGAGATCGAGGGCATCTCGCAGAAGATGCTGTCGCAGACCCTGAAAAGCCTGGAGCGCGACGGGCTGGTCAGCCGCAAGGTGTTCGCCACCGTGCCGGTCACCGTCGAATACGCCATCACCCCGCTGGGCGCCACGCTGGCCGAAACGCTGGTGCCGCTGCGGGTGTGGGCGGAGACCCACATCGCCCAGGTGCTGGAGTCGCGCGCCGCCTATGACGGGGACGAGAGCGACGCCCCGGCCCGGCTCGATGTCGCCTGAAATGCGGTCGCCTGAACTCCTGTCACCCGGCTCGGGCGCCTGTCACTTCTCGGCTTTCCTCCGCCTCCGTCCGGCGCAGCAGGTAATCCAGACCGCCGACGCGGAACCAGCGATAGCCGTAGGCCTCCAGCACCAGATGATGGCGCCCCTCGGCGTCCGGTTCGCTGTGGTCCTCCGACAGCAGGTTGACCAGCCGGCAGGTTTCGCCGTGCCCCTCCACGTCCAGCACGATCTCGCAGGGCATGTCCGCCAGATTGTGCAGGACGACAACTCCGTTGTTGCGCCAGTCATAGCGCAGAGCCAGCACCTCCGGCCGGCCGGTCTTCAGGATTTGGAAGTCGCCCCAGCCGATCTCCGGGCATTCCTTGCGCATGCGGATGATGCGCTCGGTCCAGTTCAGCAGCGATTCGGGGTCGCGGCGCTGCACCGCGGCGTTGATCCGCTCATAGCCGAAGACCCCGCCGCTGATCACCGGGATTTCCGGCTCGTCCGACTTGGTGAAGCCGCCATGCGGCTCGTCCGACCATTGCATCGGCGTGCGGGCGCAGTTGCGCTCCGGCAGCGACAGGTCGTCGCCCATGCCGATCTCGTCGCCATAGCGGATGACAGGCGTCCCCGGCAGGGTGAACATCAGGCTGTAGGCCAGCTCGATCCGCCGCCGGTCGTCGTGCAGCATCGGCGCCAGCCGCCGCCGGATGCCGCGGTCGTAGAGCTGCATGCATTTCTCCGGCCCGAAGGCGGCGAAGACGGCCTGGCGCTGCTCCTCCGTCAGGCGGCCGAGATCGAGTTCGTCGTGGTTGCGCAGGAAGCAGCCCCATTGGGCGGTGGCCGGGCGCGGCTTCGTCACCTTCAACGCCGTCACCAGCGGAGCCGTGTCGGCGGTGGCCAGCGCATAGAACAGGTTCTGGTTGACCTGGAAATTGAACATCATGTGGCAGCGGTCGCCGTCGTCGCCGAAATAATGCAGGTCGTCCTCCGGCAGGATGTTGGCCTCCGCCAGCAGGACGGCATCGCCGCGGCGCCATTGCACATATTCGCGGAAGCTGCGCAGCATGCCGAACTGCTCCTTCGGCTTGGTCACGTCCGCTCCCTTCTCCGCGATGATGAAGGGAACGGCGTCCATGCGGAATCCGGCGACGCCCAACTGAATCCAGAAGCCCATGATCTTCAGCAGCTCGGCATGCACCTCCGGGTGGGAGGTGTTCAGGTCGGGCTGGAATTTGTAGAAGCGGTGGAAGTACCAGGCCTTCGCCTCGCGGTCGTAGGTCCAGGTCGATTCCTGCACGCCGGGAAAGACCATGCCGGTGTCGGCATTCGCCGGCTTCCTGTCCGACCAGACGTACCAGTTGCGATACTTGCTGTCGGGATCGCTGCGGGCCGCCTTGAACCAGGGATGCTGGTCGGAGGTGTGGTTGATCACCAGATCGATGATCACCCGGATGCCGCGCTGTTCGCAGGCATGGGTGAATTCCACGAAGTCGCCCAGCGTGCCGTATCGCGGATCGACATTGTAGTAGTCGGCGACGTCATAGCCGTCGTCCTTCATCGGCGATGTCTGGAATGGCCCCAGCCAAATGCAGGTCACGCCCAGCCCGTGCAGGTAATCCAGCCGGCGCAGCAGCCCCTGGAAATCGCCGATGCCGTCGCCGCTGGCGTCCATGAAGGTCGACAGCGCCAGATTGTAGATCACCGCATTCTTGTACCAGAGGTCCCCGATCATGGCCGTTCCGTCCCGCGTCTTTCCGGTGGCGATCGCCGTCCCAATGCGGGATCGACAGGCGGGCAACAGCGGCAAGGGCGCTTTGGTTGCGGGGCAATGTTGCGGAAGAGACTGATCATTTGGAGCGGTAGCACTGCAGCAAAGTTGCAGGTCAGGCCCCCGGTATCTGGCATGCAAAACTTTTTGCGAAGGTATGCCAGTTTGCTTATGTTGCGTTACAGCATGGCCCTGGCTTGACCGCTGGCCCCCATCGTCCGCGACCGATGCTTTTCGGCGTCATGCGCTGTTGTCCCTGTCGAACCCCTCTCCCTTGGCCCTCCCTTGGCCCCTCGCTTACGATAAGGATGCCCCGCCATGATCGAGACCCAGGCCCTTCTGTTCCTTGCGCTGACCGGCATGATCGGCCACGCCGTCTACATGGCTGCCAGCGGCCGGGGCGGCTTCACCGTGATCGAGCCGGAAAAGGAAGAGACGGAGGAGGACACCATCCTGTTCACCTCCGACCGGTTCCAGCAGACGCCGCAGAAGAAGCCCGGGACCGAAAAGGGCGAGGATCGTCCCTTCTGGCTTGAATGACGGACGGACCGGGACCGCTCGTCGCGTCCCCGGCCCGTCGCCTGTCTTTTCTTCTAAGTCGACCCCTCGGGCCGATCCCTTACGCTTGTGCTCCTGGTCATTGGCCCTTCAGTCGGCGGCCCTTCAGCCGTTGGCGGTACCCGTTGCCGCCCCGACAGGGACCCCGCGGGTGGCATCGCCCTGTTCCGCACGGCGTGCCAGTTCCTCGTTGCGGGCATGGTGGCGGGCCAGCATCGGCTTGAGGACCAGCAGCGCACAGGCCGCAGCGGTGAGGTCCATGGTGGCGGTGACGTACAGCACGGTCGCCCAGGTGCCGGTGGCTTCCATCAGCAGGTTGCCCAGCGGGACCAGCAGGGCGGCGACACCCTTGGCGCAGTACAGGACGCCGTAGATCTTGCCGGCATGCTTGGTGCCGAAGGTGTCGGCCGAGTGGCGCTGAACAGGCTGTACACTTCACCCCAGGCCAGGAAGACCATGCCGCTGAGGATCAGGAACATCATGGGGTCGTGACCGAAGCGGCTCAGCATGATGATGCCGACGCCTTCCAGGGTGAAGGCGACGAACATGGTCGCCTCACGGCCGATGTGGTCCGAGATGAAGCCGAACAGCGGACGGGAGATGCCGTTCATCACGCGGTCCAGCATCAGGGCGAAGGGCAGAGCCGCCATGGTGATGCCCAGCACGCTGACCGGCGCTTCCTTCACGCCCAGATCGTGGGCGATGACGCCCAGCTGGGCCACCGCCATCAGGCCGCCGGTGACGGTGCCGATGAACATCGCCCACATCACCCAGAACACCGGGGTGCGGAGGGCTTCACTCAGCGTGTAGTCGCGACGGGTCTGGGCGACCTTGGTGGAGGCCTTGACGTGCTCCTTCTGGGGCATGCGCAGGAAGAACGCGGCGGCGATGATGATGGCGCCCTGCAGCAGGCCGAACCAGAAGAAGGTGGTCTGATAGCCGCTGCTGTGGATCATCGCGGAAATCGGCAGGATGGTGAGGGCCGAGCCGGCGCCGTAGCCGCCAGCCGTCAGGCCGACCGCCAGACCGCGCTTTTCCGGGAACCACTTCAGCGCGTTGTTGACGCAGGTCGCATAGACGCAGCCGACGCCGATGCCGCCGATGGCCGAGCCGACATACAGCATGCTGAGCGAGCCGGCATAGCTGTCGATGACCCAGGACAGGCCGGTGAAGAAGCCGCCGGCGCCGACGATGACGCGGGGGCCGTACTTGTCGATGAAGTAACCCTCGATCGGCGTCAGCCAGGTCTGCACGACGACGAAGATGGTGAAGGCGGTCTGGATCGAAGCGCGCGTCCAGCCATGGGTTGCCTGAATTTCCGGGACGAACAGCGTCCAGGCGTACTGAATGTTGGCCGCGGCCACCATGCAGACGATGCCGACGATGATCTGCATCCAGCGGACTGTATCGGACACCGGCGCCTGAGCCGCCGCCGGTTGTGAATTCATATGAGCCATCGTGCCTCCCAATGATCTTGCCTGAGCCGGTGGGGCGGCCCCTCTCCCGGGGACCGGCACACCAATCACGATTGCGGAATGACCCGACGGACCGCTCTTGCTGACGGTTCCATTCCGGAACTCGGCGCGGATGCCGACAATCGCTCGGAGTTCGATTGTCCCGGTTTTTGGCATGCCAGATATGTAATCTGGTATACCAAAACCGGGGACAGAAAGACCCGGACGGACGGTCCGACGCCGTATGCACACGTACTGACCAAGTAAAACTTACGCCTCGTGTCGCACAGAATGTCCGGTCCACATCGGTTCTTGTGTCCGATCACTCGGTACGACGCACATCCTGTAAAAAGAAGCCGTGCCGGTACCTGCACGGCCCCCTCGAACGAGGGTGTGCAGTCTTAGGAGATAGATAGATGCCGCCGTTTCCATAGAGGAACCGCATCGGCGACACATAATCTTTTACTCGGATTGTTTTGGAACTCAACAGTCCATTCGGGCTTTCCGTATGATGGAAAAACACCGGGGACCGCCTTGGAACGCGCGGCGTTCGCCTGGCCCGGCCATAGGCCGCGGGCGCGAAAAATGAAACTCAGGTTGGGAACGGTGATGCAGGCGGCCGGAGACCGAAGGAAAACCCGCGCACTCGCGCGGGTCAGTCCGGGCGGCGGACCGTCAGGAAAGCGACGCGGGTGTCGCCGTAGCGGCGTTCATCGACGGCGGTGAAGCCGTCGGGCAGAGGCAGGGGATCGCGGCCGGCCACCTCGACCACGGCGAGAGCACCGTCGGCGAGCCAGCCGGCCTTCAGCAGCCCGTCCAGCGCACGCGGCGCCAGATCCTGGCCATAGGGCGGATCGAGAAAGGCTAGCATGCAGGCCCGCGGGGCCGGCGGCGGCTTGGTGGCGTCGGCGCGCAGGATCCACGCATTGTCGGTTTCGCGCAGGGCATCGACATTGGCACGCACGGCGTCCAGCGCCGGCCGGCCCATGTCGAGGAAACCGCACCAGGCGGCCCGCGCGACAAGGCCTCCAGCCCCAGCGCTCCGGTTCCGCAAAAGGCATCTACGACCGCGGCGCCCTCGAACTCGGGCGCCCAGTCGGCATGGGCCAGAATGTTGAAGATGGCTTGCCGGGTGCGATCGGTGGTGGGGCGGGTGTCACGCCCGCCCGGCGCCACCAGACTGCGGCCGCGGTGCTTACCGCCGACGATCCGCACGCGGGCGCTCCGTCCGTCCGCCGGCGCCGCCGCCCGACCTGTCGCCGGCGCCGCCGGACTTCGGCCCACCCTTCGGCGCCGGACCGGCGCCCTTCGGACCCGCGGACCTGGAGCCAGCCGATTTCGGACCGGCAAACTTGGTGTCCCTCGGCTTGTCGTCCCTAAGCTTCGCATCCCTGGGCTTGGCATCCCGGGACCTTGCTGCCTCGGAACGGGCGCCCTCGGAACGCGGGCCTTCCGACTTCGCGGCACCCGCCTTGAACCCGCCGGGCTTCGGCCCCCGCGGACCGCCCGCACCGGCCGGCTTGGCGGCGTCGCGGCCTTCGGGCTTGCCGGGACGGCCGGATTTGGCCCCCGCCCCACCCAGCGACAGCGTGCCGCGCGGCGAGGTCCCGCGCCGGGCCGGCTTGGCCTCTTCGGTGCGGGCGGCTTCGGCTTCGTGCCGCTTGGTGGCGGAGCGCGGCGCGCGCGTCGGCGCAGCCTTGGCATCCGTCTTCGGAGCGGCCTTCCCCGCCGCCTCGGCACGGGCCTTGGCGCGCTGCTTGGTGCCGGACTCGGAGGGCTCCGCCCCTTCGGGGGTGCCGAAGAAGGGGGCGATCTGTTCGCGGACGACGCGCTTCGGCACCTCCTCGACGGCGCCCTCCTCCAGCTTGCCGAGCTGGAAGGGACCATAGGCGACGCGGATCAGCCGGTTCACCTGGAGCCCGAGCGACTCCATCACCTTGCGGATCTCGCGGTTCTTGCCTTCCTTCAGGCTGACCGTCAGCCAGGCGTTGCGGCCCTGGACGCGGTCCAGCACGGCCTCGATCGGGCCGTACTTCACGCCTTCGATGGTCGGTCCCTTCTCCAGCGCCGCCAGGTGCCGCTCGTCCACCTCGCCGAAGACGCGCACGCGGTAGCGGCGGGTCCAGCCGGTGGCCGGCAGCTCCAGGAAGCGCGCCAGCTCACCGTCGTTGGTCAGCAGAAGCAGGCCTTCGGTCGTCAGGTCGAGACGGCCGATGGAGACCACGCGCGGCAGGTCGGCCGGCAGCCGGTCGAAGACGGTTTCGCGACCCTTCTCGTCGCGGGCGGTGGTGACCAGCCCCGACGGCTTGTGGTAGCGCCACAGGCGGGCGGGTTCCGGCTCCGGAATGACCTTGCCGTCGACCTGGACGATGTCGCCGGGGCGCACGACGCAGGCGGGGCTGTCGAGCACGCGGCTGTTGACCGCGACGCGGCCCTCGGTGATCCAGCGTTCGGCGTCGCGGCGCGAGCAGAGCCCGGCGCGCGCCAGTCGCTTGGCGATGCGTTCACCGCCATTGGTGGCGGAATCGGATTTCTTGGCAGTATCGGAGCGGTCCATGGCCGGACCATAGGGCCTGGACGCGCCGCCCGCAACACGAGTCCCACGCCCGGACACCGGAATTCGGTTGACGCGCCCGGCGGGCGGTTGGCACCCTGCCCGGCCATGTCGTTTCCCCGCTATATGGACCTCGCCTTCGCCGCCGCCGAGGCCGCCGCCGCGCGCTGCGAGGTGCCGGTCGGCGCCGTCGTCGTCGATCCCGCGACGGGCGCCGTCCTCGCCTCCGCCGGCAACCGGACGGAGGAGCTGTGCGACCCGTCGGCCCATGCCGAACTGCTGGTGATCCGCGAAGCCTGCGCACGGCGCGGCCAGCCCCGCCTGCCCGGCTGCGACCTGTACGTGACGCTGGAGCCCTGCGCGCTGTGCGCCGCCGCGATCAGCTTCGCCCGCATCCGGCGGGTCTATTACGGCGCCTACGATCCGAAGGGCGGCGCCGTGGATCACGGCCCGCGGTTTTTCACCCAATCCACCTGCCACCACGTGCCGGAGGTCTACAGCGGTATCGGCGAGACGCGGGCGGGCGCGCTGCTGCGGGACTTCTTCAGGCAGCGGCGGTAAGCGGTCACCAGGATTCGACGGGCGCGACGCGCATTATTGTTATCGAAACCCGGCAATAGAATTGCTCCAAATCAACTTCACACGTCCAAATCCACGTCGCAAGAAAGCCGGGCGAAGTTCTTCCGGCCTCAGCAACCGGCGCCGCTGTTCGTGTAAAAACGATATATTCTGTTAAGTGTTTGTTTAGCGAATATATGCGCATGATGGGCTGACCGCTTCCAGCCATCAGGAGTTACGAATGTTGTCGTTCCGCAAGCCGCAGGACAATCAGGCGGCCGAAGAGTTGGCCCTGCTGGGCCGCCATGCGGGCGTCGGGCTGTGGGATGCGGTGATCCACAAGGGCGATCCGATGCACGCGCAAAGCCAGTGGCACTGGTCGCCGGAATTCCGCCGCCTCGTCGGCTTCGGTCATGACGACAAGGCCGGCTTCCCCGACAAGGTCGGCTCCTGGGCCGACCGGCTGCATCCCGACGATGCCAAGCCGACTTTCGACGCCTTCATGGCCTGCCTGAACGACCGCAGCGGCCGCACCGGCTATGACGTGAACTACCGGCTGAAGGTGAAGGACGGCAGCTATCGCTGGTTCCGCGCCATCGGCGGCGTCGCCCGCGACGGCAGCGGCCTTGCCCTGCGCGCCTGCGGCTCCCTGATCGACATCGACGCCGAGCGCAACGAACTGGAGCGGGCCAAGCTGCTCGACCGTCATGCCGGCGTCGGGCTGTGGGACGCAATCTTCCACAACGCCGACCCGATGCACGCACAGAGCCGCTGGCACTGGTCGCCGGAGTTCCGCCGTCTCGCCGGCTTCGACCGCGACGACAGGGCCGGCTTCCCCGACAAGGTCGGGTCCTGGGCCGACCGGCTGCATCCGGACGACGCCAAGCGCACCTTCGACGCCTTCATGGCCTGCCTGAACGACCGCAGCGGCCGCACCGGCTACGACGTCGATTACCGCCTGAAGCTGAAGGACGGCAGCTATCGCTGGTTCCGCGCCATTGGCGGCGTCGCCCGCGACGGCAACGGTCTGGCGCTGCGCGCCTGCGGGTCGCTGATCGACATCGACGCGGAAAAGCTGGCCGAACTGCGGCAGGTGGAGATGGACGGCGAGCGCCGCCGCAGCGTCACTACCCTTGCCGAAACCCTGGACAGCGAAGTGGGGACCGCCGCCGACCGCGCCACCGCCAACGCTCAGACCGTCGCCGCCGCGACGGAGGAGTTGTCGGCCTCGATCTCCGACATCAGCACCC
Source organism: Azospirillum sp. INR13 (assembly GCF_015390205.1). NCBI lineage: Bacteria > Pseudomonadati > Pseudomonadota > Alphaproteobacteria > Rhodospirillales > Azospirillaceae > Azospirillum > Azospirillum sp. INR13. The sequence goes on along the minus strand of NZ_VUOI01000013.1, from coordinate 96,801 downwards.
GCGCCAACGAGGCGTCTGGCGCCTCGCTGAAGGCCTCGGAGGAGGCGAGCCGCACCAACGCCGCGGTCGAGGCGCTCGTCACCTCGGCCGAGCGCATCGGCGCCATCACCAAGCTGATCAACAGCATCGCCTCGCAGACCAACCTGCTGGCGCTGAACGCCACCATCGAAGCCGCCCGCGCCGGCGAGGCGGGCCGCGGCTTCGCCGTCGTGGCGAACGAGGTGAAGTCGCTGGCCCAGCAGAGCGGCAGCGCCGCCGACGACATCGCGGCGCAGATCGCCTCGGTCCAGCAGGAGGCCCTGCACGCGGTGGATGCCATCCGCCGGATCGGCGCCATCGTCTCCGACGTCCAGCAGATCTCCACCACCATCGCCGCCGCCGTGTCACAGCAGGAGTCGGCGACCAAGGAGATCGCCCACAGCGTCACCCGCGTGGTCCGCGATATCGAGGTGGTGTCGCAGAACATCGCCACCGCATCGGAACGTCTGCGGGCGTGATGCGGACATGAAGAAGGGGGCGCAGCGATGCGCCCCCTTCTTCCGGTCGAAGCATCATACCGCGGGACGCGTCAGGGAGCAGCGGTCAGTAGAGAGCGGACATCAGCGAGAAAACGTTCGGCGTTGGAAAGATGCTTGGCCGCACGTTCACGCGTTACATCGGCCGCAGGTTCCTCGTAGTCCGTCAGCAGGCGATCACGCAATGCCGCGGCCAGTGCCTGGGCATGCTCCATCGGCATCAAGCCGGGCTTTGCAACATGCTCGAAGAAAAGAGCTTGGACGCCCCGGTGCGATTTCGAACCGAAGCCATGCCGGGTTAGGATCGCCAGGGCCGCCAATTCCATCGCCAGATGGGCACGATTGACACTGTCACGCGGGAAACCGCCTGAATAAAGCAGTCTTGCCGCACTGAGGGCCTCTTCGGCCCGGCCCAGGCGTGCCAGCGGGTCGACGGTTCCGTTCACACCGGAACTCCCTGTTCCCGCACGGTCCGGATCAACGGGTGCTGAGAAGTGTGCAATGTCCGCGCCGACCAGACGAAGGGTTGGACGATCCTGCCCGCCTCCATCGTCGGCACGAAGGCAATGTCCATGATGCGGTCCACCGCCTCCAGCGGATCCGCCGGCTCGTCCTTCAGGATAACCGCCAAGTCCAGATCGGACTCGTCAGTGTAGTCGTCACGAGAGCGCGACCCGAACAGCAGAATGGACTCCAACCGGGAGCCGAAGACGGCTTCGGCTCCGTGGCGGAATGCGGCAATGGCCGCACGGGTCTGGGGGGCTGTGTCCATACCGGAGACAAACGGCAACTGTTGGGACCGAATCCGAAAATAGTCCTTTCAGGACTATTTTTGTAGCTGCCTTTACCGCCCCACCGCCCGCCAACCGATGTCGCGGCGGCAGAAGCCGTCCGGCCAGTCCAGCGCGTCGACCGCCTTGTAGGCCGCCGCCTGCGCCTCCGCCACCGTGGGGGCCAGCGCGGTCACGCCCAGCACCCGGCCGCCGACCGACAGAACCCGTCCGTCCTCGGACCGCTTTGTGCCGGCATGGAACACGGTCACCCCGTCCACCGCCCCGGCCTTGTCCAGCCCGCGGATCTCGGTGTTCTTGGCGTAATCGCCCGGATAGCCGTTGGCCGCCATCACCACGCACAGCGCGGTCCGGTCGTGCCAGCGCAGGTCGATGCTGTCCAGCACGCCATCGGCCGCCGCCACCAGCGCCGCCAGCGCGTCGGACTTCAGGCGCATCATCAGCGTCTGGCATTCCGGATCGCCGAAGCGGACGTTGAACTCCAGCGTCTTCGGCACCGGGCCGTCCGGCGTCTGCATGATCATCAGGCCGGCGAACAGAACGCCCTTGAAGGGCTTGCCTTCCGCCGCCATGCCCTTGACCGTCGGCAGGATGATCTCGCGCATCACGCGGTCCTGCAGGTCGGGGGTCAGCACCGGGGCCGGGGAATAGGCGCCCATGCCGCCGGTGTTGGGGCCGGTGTCGCCGTCGCCGACCGCCTTGTGGTCTTGGGCGGAGGCCAGCGGCAGCGCGTTCTCGCCGTCGCACAGCGCGAAGAAGCTGACCTCCTCGCCGTCCAGGAACTCTTCCACCACCACCTCGGCCCCGGCGGCGCCGAAGCGGCCGCCGACGAGTGCATCGTCGATGGCCTCGAACGCCTCCTGCTCGGTGCGGGCGACGGTGACGCCCTTGCCCGCGGCCAGACCGTCGGCCTTCACCACGATGGGCGCGCCATGCTTGCGGACATAGGCCTTGGCCGCTTCCGGATCCTTGAAGCGCTCGTAGAAGGCGGTGGGCACCCCGTATTTCGCCAGGATGTCCTTCATGAAGCCCTTGGAGCCCTCAAGCTCCGCCGCCGCCGCGCTCGGCCCGAAGGCCTTGACGCCCAGCGCGGTCAGCTTGTCCACCAGCCCCAGCACCAGCGGACCTTCCGGACCGACGACGACGAAGTCGATGGCGTTGTCCTGGACGAAGCGCACCAGCGCGTCGACATCCTCCGACCCGATGGGAACCAGTGTGGCGACGTCGGCGATGCCGGCATTGCCCGGCGCGCAATAGAGCGCGTCGCACAGCGGCGAGTTGGAAATGGCCCAGCAGAGCGCGTGCTCACGACCGCCCGATCCGACGACGAGGACTTTCATGGGGTGGCGCTCCTTCCGCCTTGTTGCGAACTGCGCGCCTTGTATCATGGCGGCGCCCCAACTCAAGAGCGCCATGACGTCCGAAAACGCACCCCTGATCGCCCCGGAACCGCGCCCCGGCTCCAACCTTCCGGAATTCACCGTCGGCGACCTCGCCCGCCGGCTGAAGCGCAGCATCGAGGAGGAATTCGGCTTCGTCCGCGTCCGCGGCGAGATCAGCCAGCCGAAGAAGCACAGTTCCGGCCACTGCTACATGCGTCTCAAGGACGACACCGCGGTGATCGAGGCGGTGTGCTGGCGCGGCACCATGGCGAAGCTGGCGGTGCGGCCGGAGGAAGGGCTTGAGGTCATCGTCACCGGTCGCATGACGACCTACCCCGGCCGCTCGCAATACCAGCTGATCGTCGAGTCGATGGAGCTGGCCGGCGAGGGCGCGCTGCTGAAGATGCTGGAGGAGCGCAAGCGGCGGCTGGCGGCGGAGGGGCTGTTCGACCCCGCCCGCAAGAAGCGCATCCCCTTCCTGCCCGACGTGATCGGCGTCGTCACCTCCCCCACCGGGGCGGTCATCCGCGACATCCTGCACCGGCTGAACGACCGCTTTCCCCGTCATGTCCTGCTGTGGCCGGTCGCGGTGCAGGGCGAGCGCGCGGCGGCCGAGGTGACGGCGGCGATCGAGGGCTTCAACCGCATCCAGCCGGGGGGGCACATTCCGCGCCCCGACCTGATCATCGTCGCGCGCGGCGGCGGCTCGCTGGAGGACCTGATGGCCTTCAACGAGGAGAACGTCGTCCGCGCGGCGGCGGCCAGTGCCATCCCGCTGATCTCCGCCGTCGGGCACGAGACCGACACCACCCTGATCGACTTCGCGTCGGACCTGCGCGCCCCCACCCCGACCGCCGCCGCCGAGATGGCGGTGCCGGTGCGCGGCGAGCTGCTGGCCCAGATCCTGGACGACGAACGCCGTCTGCTGGCCTGCGCAACGCGCGCGGTGGAGGACCGCCGCAACCGGGTGGAGGGGCTGGCCCGCGGCCTCGGCGATCCCCGCGCCCTGCTGGAAGGCCACGCCCAGCGGCTGGACGACCGCGCCGAACGCCTGAACCTCGCCGCCGCCGCCCTGCTGGAGCGGCGCCGCACCCGCGTCGGCGAACTGGCCGCCAAGCTGCGCCACCCGCGCGAGAAGCTGGCCCAGGCCGGGCAAAAGCTGGCGTCGGAGAGCCGGGCGCTCGACTCAGGACTGCGCCATGCCCTGACCACCGCCGGCGGGCGGTTCGACCGGGTCGCCGGCCGGCTGTCGCTGACCCCGGCACGGGTGAAGCTGGACGAGGGCACCCGCCGCGTCGCCGACCTGACGCCGCGCCTCGACCGCAGCTATGCCAAGGGCGTCGCCGACAAGGCGGCCAAGCTGGCGTCGCTGGGGCAACTGCTGGAAAGCTACAGCTACAAGGGCGTGCTGGCCCGCGGCTTCGCCCTGGTGGAGGACCGCGACGGCCGTCCCGTCACCCGCGCCGATCAGGCGACGCCGGGTCTGGCCGTCAACATCGTCTTCGCCGATGACGCCAAAGTTGCCGCAACCATCGACGGCGGCGCGCCGAAGGCGGAGGCGAAGCCAGAGGTCAAGGCCGAGCCCAAGCCCGAGCCCGCACCGAAGCCGGAGAAGAAGGCCAAGCCGCGGGTTGCTCCGGTGCAGGGCACGCTGTTCTGACGGCATCGCCCTGTCGGCCGCTGCCCTGCCGACCGCTGCCATCTGTCGCAGGGCGTCGGAGGTGGCGCCCCTTCCCAGGCGGCATCCGCCGGGACTAAAGCCATCGGCTTCACAGGCCCGCTCCGGACACCCGGAGCGAGCCGCCCTCCGATGGCCGATTCATGACCTCTGCCCCGCGCGACTGCGACGTCCTGGTGATCGGGGGCGGGAACGCAGGGCTCTGCGCCGCCATTTCCGCCCGCCGCTCCGGTGCCGCCGTCACCCTGCTGGAAAGCGCGCCCAGGGCGTTGCGCGGCGGGAACGCCCGCCATTCCCGCAATTTCCGCGTCATGCATGACCGGCCGACACCCTGGCTGCAGGGCCGTTACCCCGCGCAGGATTACTGGTCCGACCTGGACGCGGTGACGGACGGCGCGTCCGACGAAACCTTGGCGCGCCTGCTGATCGCCGAGTCCGCCGGGATCGTCGACTGGATGGGCAAAAACGGCGTGCGGTTCCAGAGCGGTGCCGACGATGCCCTGCCCTATTCCCGCAAGACCGCCTTCTTTCTCGGCGGCGGCAAGGCGCTGGTGAATGCGCTCTACGCCACAGCCGAAGCGCTGGGCATCACCATCCATTACGACAGCGAGGCCTGCACGCTTCATGCGAAGGACGGGCTGCCCTCCGTCACCGTCCGCCATCCAAAGGCCATGCGGGTGATCCGGGCGCGGGCGATCGTCGTCGCCTCCGGCGGCTTCCAGGCCGACCGTGACTGGCTGCGCGACCAGTGGGGCGAAGCGGCCGAAGGATTCGTGATCCGTGGGACCCCCCATGCGACCGGCGCCATGCTGAAGGCCTTGCTGGAGGACGGGGCGCAGCCGGTGGGTGCCGCCGGCCATTGCCACATGGTCGCGGTGGACAGCCGCTCGCCCGGCTTCGACGCCGGCATCGTCACGCGACTGGACGGGATCGCGCACGGCATCGTGGTGGACCGCGACGGGCGCCGCTTCGCCGACGAGGGATCCCACACCGGGCCGACGCGCTTCTCGGTGTGGGGGGAGCGCGTGGCGCGCTGTCCGGGCGCCGTCGCCTTCTCGATCTTCGATGCGGAGATCGAGCCGCGCTTCCGCCCGTCCATCTTCCCGGCGGTCCGGGCGGACGGCATCGGCGAGTTGGCGGTGAAGCTGGGCATCGATCCGGAAGTGCTGGAAGCCACGGTGACCGTCTTCAACGCCGCGATCGCCGGCGACGGCTCCGCCATGGCCATCCAACCGCCGAAGACGCGGCTGGCCGCGCCGATCCTGGTTCCGCCCTTCGGCGCCTACCCGATGCGGGCCGGCGTCACCTCCACCTGTCTCGGCGTGCGGGTCGACGGACAGGCGCGGGTCCTGCGGGAGGAGGGACAAGCCATCGACGGAGTCTTCGCCGCAGGCGTCATCATGGCGCCCAACATCCTCGGCCGCGGCTATCTGGCGGGGAGCGCCATGTCCATCGGCGCGGTGTTCGGGCGCATCGCCGGCCGGGAGGCCGCAGCCTATGCCCGGCAGTGAAAACCGCCCGGTGCGGATCGCGGCGGAGGCGCGGCGGGCGCTGGAGATCTGCAACGCCTGCCAATACTGCAACGGCTATTGCGCAGTGTTCCGGGCGCTGAAATCGCGGCGGCAGGTGGGCACGGCCGACATGGTCTTCCTGGCGAATCTCTGCCACAACTGCCGCTCCTGCTATCACGCCTGCCAATACGCCCCGCCGCACGCCTTCGCCGTCAACCTGCCGAAGAGCCTCAGCCTGGTCCGGCAGGACTCCTACCGCGACCACGTTTGGCCGCCCGTTCTGCGGGGACGGCTGCGCTACACGGGCAAGTCGGTCATTCTCGCCGCCCTGCTGGCGGTTGCAGCCCTGCTGCTGTTCGCGGCCTGGGCGGTTCCGCCGGAGACACTGTTCGGACGCCATTCCGGCCCCGGTGCCTTCTACCGGGTGGTCCCATGGGAGATCATGGTCGGGCTGGCCGGGGTCGTGATGCTGTGGTCCCTGCTCGCCATCGGCTTCAGCGTCGCCGCCTTCTGGCGCAGCATGGGGCCGGCGCCCTCAGGCGTCCCACTGCTGCCGGTGTTGCGGGAGACGCTGCGCGATGCCGCCACTCTGCGCAACCTCGGCGGCGGCGGAGCGGGATGCGACGGCAGGGACGGCGGTCTGTCCCAGGCGCGGCGGCGCTGCCACCATGCGCTGTTCTACGGCGTGGCGCTCTGCTTCGCCGCGACCGGCGTCGCCACGCTGTACGACCATCTGCTGGGCTGGCAGGCGCCCTATCCGCTTTTCAGCCTGCCGGTCCTGCTGGGCAGCCTGGGTGGCGCCGGAATGATTGCCGGAACCACCGGGCTCGCCCTGCTGAAGCGCCGGGCCGATCCCGGACCGGTGGCGGCGAGTGTCACCGGTGCCGACTATGCCCTGTTGGTGCTGCTGTTCCTGACGGCGGCGAGCGGCTTCGCCCTGCTGGGCTTGCGCGATACGGCGGCGATGGGACCGGCGCTGCTGGTCCATCTCGGTATCGTGCTCGGCCTGTTCGCGACGCTGCCCTACGGCAAGTTCCTGCACGCGCCGTTCCGGGTCGCCGCCCTGCTGCGGGCGGCGATGGAGCGGCAGGCCGAAGCCCGCAACCGGCCACCGGCCTGAAGGGGCGGCAAAGACCAGTGCGGCCTTGCCTCACACCGGCCCGGCGAAGCTCCAGCGCAGGGTCTCGCCGCTGCGGAAGGGCAGGACGGCATCGCCCTCGCTGACCAGGATCAGGTCGGGGGCGACCGATGGGCGGCGCTCCAGTGCCACGCGCTCCTCGCTGACCGGCATGTTGTAGAAACGCGGGCCGTTGATGCTGGCGAAGGCTTCCAGCTTGTCGAGCGCCCCGGCTTCGTCGAAGGCCTCGGCATAGAGTTCCAGCGCGTTGGCGGCGGTGAAGCAGCCGGCGCAGCCGCAGGCGGCCTCCTTGGCGGTGACGGTGTGCGGCGCGGTGTCGGTGCCCAGGAAAAACGGCCCCTCGCCGGAAATCGCCGCCTCGACCAGGGCGACCCGGTGCGTTTCGCGCTTGGCGATCGGCAGGCAGTACAGGTGCGGGCGGATGCCGCCCTGGAAGATGTGGCTGCGGTTGATCAGCAGATGGTGCGCGGTGATGGTGGCGCCGATCCGGCCGCTCGACGCATGGGCCCGCACGAACTGCACGGCATCCGCCGTCGTCACATGCTCCAGCACCACCCGCAGGGTCGGGTGACGCTCCACCAGCGGGGCCAGGATGGTATCGATGAACACCGCCTCGCGGTCGAAGATGTCGACGGACTGGTCGGTCACCTCGCCGTGGATCAGCAGAGGCATGCCGATTTTCCGCCATCCGCTCCAGCACCGGGGCGATGCGGGCGATGTCGGTGACGCCATGGGCGCTGTTGGTGGTGGCGTTGGCGGGATAGAGCTTGGCGGCGGCGAACACCCCGTCCTTGAAGCCCTGCGCCAGATCCGCGGCGTCGGTGCCGTCGGTCAGGTAGGCGGTCATCAGCGGGGTGAAGTCCACGCCGTCCGGCAGCGCCGCCAGGATGCGCTCGCGGTAGGCCACCGCATCCGCAGCCGTCGCCACCGGCGGCTTCAGGTTCGGCATCACGATGGCGCGGCCGAACTGGCGGGCGGTGAAGGGCAGCACCGCCTTCAGCATGGCGCCGTCGCGCAGATGGACATGCCAGTCGTCGGGACGGCGGATGACAAGACGGTCGTTCGGCATGGCAAAGGTCCCGGCGCTGGTGTCGAGGGGGCGGTGAAGGATTGGACGACGTTCTATCGCCATCGCCGCCGCTACTCAACAGAGGCGGCGGAGACGGAAAAATTTCGGGCCGCGTTTCCGGGCGCAGGTGACGGGGCCGGCGAAAGGGTCTAGAAAACGCACGCTTTTCCTATTCCAAGCGCGGACCTTCTCCGATGAGCCTGATCACGCCCCGCACCCCGCCCGGAACGATGGAGCTGCTGCCGCGCCAGCAGGTGGCCTTCCAGCGCATGCTGGACACCATCCGCCGCGGCTATGAGCGGTTCGGCTTCGTCCCCGTCGAAACCCCGGTGTTCGAGACGGTGGACACGCTGCTGACCAAGTCGGGCGGCGAGACGGAGAAGCAGGTCTATTTCGTCCAGTCCACCGGCGCCATCCAGCAGGGCAACAAGCCGGAGCTGGCGCTGCGCTTCGACCTGACGGTGCCGCTCGCCCGCTACGTGGCGGAGCATGAGCGCGACCTCGCCTTCCCCTTCCGCCGCTACCAAGATCCAGCGGGTCTACCGCGGCGAGCGGGCGCAGCGCGGGCGCTTCCGCGAGTTCTACCAGTGCGACATCGACGTGATCGGCAAGGACAGCCTGTCCGCTCATTACGACGCCGAGATCCCGGCGGTGATCCACCGTGTCTTCACCGAGCTGAATTTCGGCGGCTTCACCATCAACGTGAACAACCGCAAGATCCTGCTGGGCCTGCTCGACGGTCTGGGCGTCGCCGACGCCGACACCCGCGTGCTGGTGCTGCGCGAGATCGACAAGCTGGACAAGATCGGCCGCGACAAGGTGCGCGAGAACCTGCTCGGCCTCGGCGTGACCGAACATGCCGCCGACACCATCCTGTCGCTGATCGGCATGAAGGGCACCAATGCCGAGACTCTGGCGGCGCTGGGCGCCCTCGACATCGAGAACGCCATCTTCCGCGAGGGCGTCGGCGAACTGACCACCGTCATCGAGGGGCTGAACGCCTTCCAGGTGCCGGAGGGGACGGTGCGCATCAACCTCGCCATCGCGCGGGGCCTCGATTACTACACCGGCACCGTCTACGAGACCTTCCTGAACGACCATCCCGGCATCGGTTCGGTCTGCTCCGGCGGGCGCTACGAGAATCTCGCCAGCCACTACACCAAGTCGAAGCTGCCGGGCGTCGGCATCTCCATCGGCGCCACCCGCCTGTTCTACCAGCTGATGGAAGCCGGCCTGATCAAGGACGCCGCCCCCACCGCCCAGGTGCTGGTGACGCAGATGGACCCGGCCCTGTCCGCCGATTATTTCCGCATGGCGAGCGAGCTGCGCGCCGCCGGCATCAACACGGAAATCCAGCTGGACGGCGGCAAGATCGCCAAGCAGATGAAATACGCCGACCGCGCCGGTATCCCCGTCGTCCTGCTGATGGGCTCCGACGAGAAGGCCCGCGGCACCGCGACCCTGAAGCATCTGGTCAAGGGCGAACAGGTCGAGGTCCCGCTGGCGGAACTGGCCGCGCGGGCGAAGGCGCTGCTGGAGGGGTGAGAGGCACCCCTTTAAACCCCCCGTTAACCATGAATCCCCTACCGTTCCGGACTACACCGATCATGTGGGTCGGGCGGCAGGGGACACGCATCCGGTATGGCAAAAGCGTGGGTGCAGGCGGGGCGCTGGGCGCGGCGGGTGGTGATCGGGGTCGCATTGACGACCACCGTGGCCGCGGCCGGCTATGCCGGATGGCGCGAGATGGAAACGTCGCGGCTCCAGGCGCGGCTGCTGTCCGGCGTCGCCCAGTCGATGACCGTGTCCCTGCGCGAAGGCCCCAACCCGGCGGCGCGCCATCCCGCCCACGGCCCCTACAACGAACGCCTCGGCTATACCGCCCTGCCCGGCTATCTCGACACGCTGACCCGCGACCTCTATGCGGTCGAGCAGCAGGCGGTGCTGTCCCCGGCGCTCGACCGTTTCATGGCCGGCGGCGGCTTTCCGATCTATCACGAGAAGACGCAGGCCGGGCTGACCCTGCTCGACCGCAACGGCGTGCCGATGTACGCCGCGCGCTTCCCCGAGCGGGTGTTCGAGGGCTTCGAGGATGTGCCGGCGCTGGTCGCCGACACCCTGCTGTTCATCGAGAACCGCGAGCTTCTGAACGAGGACGAGCCGCGCCGCAACCCGGCGGTGGAGTGGGACCGCTTCGGTGCCGCCGTGGCGATGCTGCCGCTCCAGATGATCCGGCCGGGCCAGCGCTCCCCCGGCGGCTCGACGCTCGCCACCCAGATCGAGAAGTACCGTCATTCGCCGGATGGCCAGACCACCGGCAGCGTGGAGAAGCTGCGCCAGATGGCGTCGGCCAGCATCCGCGCCTATCGCGACGGCGAGGACACCACCGAGGCGCGCCGGCGCGTGCTGGTCGATTACCTGAACTCCACGCCGCTGACCGCGCGGCAGGGCTTCGGCGAGGTGAACGGGCTGGGCGACGGGCTGTGGGCCTGGTTCGGCACCGACCTGTCGATCGCCAAGCGCGTGCTGGCCGAACCGGCGACCGATCCGCGCGCCCTGCGGCTGAAGGCGCTGGCCTACAAGCAGGTGCTGGCGCTGCTGCTGGCCCAGCGGCGGCCGTCCTACTACCTGATCCAGGACCGCGCGGCGCTCGACCGGCTGGCCGACGCCCATCTGCGGGCGCTTGCCCAGGCCGGCGTGATCGACCCGGCTCTGCGCGACGCCGCGCTTGCCATCCGGCTGGCCTTCCGCGAGGAGGCGCCGTCGCCCCCCGCCACCTCCTTCATCGAGCAGAAGGCGACCAACGCCGTCCGCGCCCGGCTGCTCGGCATGCTGGGGGTGCAGAGCCTTTACCAGCTCGACCGGCTCGACCTGACGGCGCAATCGACCCTGGATGCGGAAACGCAGGCCCGCGTGGTCGAGGTGCTGGGCAGGCTGAACGATCCCGATTATGCCCGCACGCTGGGGCTGACCGGCGAACGGCTGCTGGACGCCCGCAACAACGATCTGTCGAAGCTGGTCTATTCGATCACCCTCTACGAGCGCGGCCCCGAGGCCAACTATCTGCGCGTCCAGGCCGACAACCTCGACCAGCCGCTGGACATCAACGAAGGCGCCAAGCTCGACCTCGGTTCCACCGCCAAACTGCGCACGCTGGTGACATATCTGCAGATCGTGGCGGAGCTGCACAGCCGCTACGCCCATCTGCCGAAGGATTTCCTGGCCGACGTCCAGGACGAGGCGTCGGACAACCTGACGCGCTGGGCGGCCTCCTGGCTGCAGACCGCGCCGGACCGGCGCCTGCCGGCCATGCTGGATGCGGCGATGGAGCGGCGCTATTCCGCCAGCCCGGGCGAGGTGTTCTTCACCGGCGGCGGCCAGCATACCTTCGTGAACTTCAACAAGGACGACAACGGCCGCATCCTGACCATACAGGAAGCCCTGCGGAGCAGCGTCAACCTGCCCTTCATCCGGCTGATGCGCGACATCGTCCAGTTCTACATGGACGAGGGGGCCGACGACGGCGCCGAGATCCTGCGCACGCCCGATCACCCCGCCCGTCAGGCCTATCTGGCCCGCTTCGCCGACCGCGAAGGCTCGGACTTCCTCAACCGCTTCTACAACGACTACCGCAAGCGCTCGCCCGACGAGGCGCTGGCCCGGCTGGCGACCCGCTCGCGACCGGTGCCCTACCGGCTGGCGGTGGTCTTCCGCACCGTGCGGCCCAAGGCCGGGCTTGCCGAGTTCTCCGCCTTCCTGCGCGCCCGGCTGCCGGACAAGACGCTGTCCGATGGCGAGCTGTCGGCGCTCTACGCCAAATACGGGCCGGACCGCTTCCCGCTGAACGACCTCGGCTATCTCGCCCGCGTCCATCCGCTGGAGCTGTGGCTGGTCGCCCATCTCCAGAACAATCCCAACGCGACGCGGGCCGAGATTCTGGCCGCCAGCGCCGATCAACGCCAGGAAAGCTACCGCTGGCTGTTCAAGAAGGGCATGGCGGCCCAGAACACCCGCATCCGCATCGGGCTGGAGGAGGAGGCGTTCAAGCGCATCACCGCCCAGTGGCGCAGCGTCGGCTATCCCTTCGACACGCTGGTGCCGTCGCTGGCGACCTCCATCGGCAGTTCCGCCGACCGTCCGGCGGCGCTGGCGGAGCTGATGGGCCTGATCCTGAACGATGGGGTGCGCCAGCCCACCGTGCGCATCCGCTCGCTGCATTTCGCCGCCGGCACGCCATACGAGACGAAGCTGGGGCTTGGTCCGCTGAAGGGCGAGCGCGTGCTGCATCCGGAGGTCTGCGCCACCCTGCGCCGCGCCTTGATGGACGTGGCGCAGAACGGCACCGCCAAGCGGGTCTGGGGCTCCTTCAAGGATCCCTCCGGCGCCGTGGTCCCGATGGGCGGCAAGACCGGCACCGGCGACCACCGGTTGGAGCGCTGGGGTCCGGGCGGCGTGCTGCTGGAATCGAAGGCGGTGGCCCGCACGGCAACCTTCGTCTTCTACATCGGCGACCGATTCTTCGGCACCATGACTGCCTTCGTCCAGGGGCCGGAGGCCGACGACTACCGCTTCACCAGCGCCCTGCCGGCCCAGCTGTTGAAGAGCCTCGCTCCTGCGCTGCAGCCCCTGGTCGACCAGGTCGCCACCCGCACCGCCGACACCCGCCCGGCGCCCGCCGGTCTGTAAGGGTCGCGACGACAGCCGTCCTCTCCTGTTGAGGCTGTCGATACAGCGCAAGCCGGAGGGGAGAAGGATGCGGGATCTGCAAGGCGCCGCCGTCGTGGTGGCCGGAGCATCGAGCGGAATCGGGCGGGCCACCGCGCTGGCCTTCGCCCGCGAGGGCGCCCGGCTGGCGCTGGCCGCCCGCCGGGAGGAACTGCTGGAGGAGGTGGCGGAGGAGTGCCGCGGCCTGGGCGCCAGCGCCGTCGTCATCCCCACCGACGTCACCGATGCCGACGCTGTGAAGCGCCTCGCCGAGCGGACGATGGAGGAGTTCGGCTCCATCGACATCTGGATCGCCAATGCCGGCGTCGGAGCGGTCGGCCGCTTCGAGGATACCCCGGTCGAGGCGCATCGCCGGGTGATCGAGACCAACCTGCTGGGACCGCTTCACGGCGCCCATGCGGTGCTGCCGCTCTTCCGCCGCCAGGGCCACGGCACCTTCATCGCAACCGTTTCGGTCGGCGCCTTCGCGCCCGCTCCCTATGCCGCGGCCTATGCGGCGAGCAAATACGGTCTGGACGGGATGCTGGAGAGCCTGCGGGCGGAGCTGGTCGACAGCCCGGACCTGCATGTCTGCGGCGTCTATCCCGCCTTCACCGACACGCCCGGCATGATGCACGGCGCCAACTACACCGGGCACGAGCTGTCGCCGGAAGGACCGATCTACGACGATCCCGAGGACGTGGCGGCGACGATGGTGGCGGTCGCCCGCCGTCCGCGCGCCAAGGCGATGGTCGGGGCGCTGACGCCGCTGGCCCGGCTGGGCCACGCCGTGGCGCCGCGTCTGGTGGAGAAGGTGGCGGGCTATGGCGCCCATCGCCATTTCGACCGCCAGCCCCCGGCGCCGCACAGTGACGGCAACCTGTTCCAGCCGGTGGAAAGGGGCCGGGACATCACGGGGGGCTTCTACACCCCGCCGCCCGCCTGGGTTTCGCCGGTGCTGATGGCCGGCGCCGCAGCCGTCGCCTTTGCCGCCTACCGCGGCTTGCGGCGGCATTGAGCGCCGTTTTTGCAGCGGGTGCTTAAGCCGCCCCGCCGACCGTGGCAGAATGGACGGGTCAAGGGCAGGTCTGTCACGGCCATGCGGCGGGATATGCCGAGTGAACACTGAACAGGGGTGCCAAAACCGTTTCATGCTGTTCCAAACGTTCCATCCGGCGCCGGCCGCCACGAAATCCCGCCACGCCCCTTGACGCGCCGGCCCGATTGCCGTAAGCACGCCGCGCACGCGTCGGCACCCCTGGAGGCCGGCGCCCTTTTCGTTTTGGAGCATCGTCATGACCAAGATCATTCCGCTCGGCGCTGAGACGCGCGAACGGGCCGGCAAGGGGACCGCCCGCCAGACCCGCCGTGACGGCCGCATTCCGGCCGTCATCTACGGTGGCAAGCAGGCTCCCCTGACCATTTCGCTCGAGAAGTTCGAGTTCACCCGCGTCCTGCATCAGCCGGGCTTCTTCACCCACCTGTTCGAAGTGACCGTCGACGGCGCCGCCCATCGCGTCCTGCCGCGCGACGTGCAGTTCCACCCGGTGACCGACGTCCCGCTGCATGTCGACTTCCTGCGCGTTTCGGCCGACACCCGCACCAACGTGCAGGTTCCGGTCGAGTTCGTCGACCAGGACAAGTCGGTCGGCCTGAAGCGCGGCGGTGTGCTGAACATCGTCCGTCACGAGCTGGAGCTGAGCTGCCCGGCCGACAGCATCCCCGAGAGCATCACGATCTCTTGCGAGGGCTTCGACGTCGGCGACTCGATCCACATCTCCTCGGTCAAGCTGCCGGAAGGTGTGACCTCGACGATCACCGACCGCGATTTCACCATCGCGACCATCGTTGCGCCGTCGGGCCTGAAGTCGGAAGAGGGCGCCGCTTCCTGATAAGGAGCGTTCGTTCTTCGAAGATGGTTACGGTGGGGGGCTTCGGCCCCCCGCTTCGTTTGTGGAGAGTGCTTTCCGAAGGGTGAGGGACATGCTGCTTCTGGTCGGACTGGGCAACCCCGGCAACGAGTATGCCCGCAACCGCCACAACATCGGTTTCATGGCGGTGGAGACCATCGCCCAACGCCATCGCTTCACCCCGTGGAAGAAGCGCTTCCAGGGCCAGACCGCCGAGGGCACCGTCGCCGGCGACAAGGTGCTGGCGCTCGAACCCGCCACCTTCATGAACCTGTCCGGCCAGTCGGTGGTGGCGGCCCTGCAGTTCTACAAGCTGAAGCCCGAGAACGTCGTCGTCATCCATGACGAGCTGGACCTGCCCCCCGGCAGGATCCGGGTGAAGAAGGGCGGCGGCCATGGCGGGCACAACGGCCTGCGCTCCATCGACGCGCATATCGGCAAGGAATACTGGCGCATCCGGCTGGGCATCGGCCATCCCGGCAACAAGGATCTGGTCAGCGGCTATGTCCTGCACGACTTCGCCAAGGCCGACCAGGGATGGATCGACCCGCTGCTCGACGCCGTCTCCGACAACCTCCCCCTGATGGTGGAAGGCCAGCCGGAGCTGTTCATGAACAAGGTGACGGTGGCGACGCAGGCGCGGTGACGGCTAAGCTGTAGCGTTGTAGTATGTGAGAGGGTTGCTGCCTATATCCCAGTCGCGACACACTCTTCCACAATGAGGCCGCTGGAACGCTCATGATGTCCCCTTTCATCCGCCATGTGGCTATCCGCAACTACAAAAGCATTGCCGCATGTCGCCTGAACCTGGGCCCTCTGACTTTTCTGGTCGGCCCCAATGGCGCAGGGAAAAGCAACTTTCTCGATGCTCTCCGATTCGTAGCTGACGCATTGCGCAGTTCTCTCGATCATGCGCTAAGAGATCGTGGAACCATCAAAGAGGTTCGGCGGCGATCAGGCGGTCATCCAAATCACTTTGCATTGCGCTTCGGATTCGAACTTCCGAGTGGGCAGACAGGCCATTATGCTTTCCGTGTGGGAGCAAAGCCTGCAGGAGCTTACGAGGTTCAGGATGAGGAGTGCTTCATCCATGCGGCTGGAGCCCTAGGCCCCACTCACTATTTCCGAGTGCAGTCGGCAAGCTGATCGAAAGCTCGGTAGCGCCGATGCCTGCTGTGATCGCCGACCGCCTCTTCCTTGTGTCGGCGTCAGGAATTCCTGAATTCCGCCCTATCTACGATGCCTTGTCGAGCATTGAGATATACAATCTCAATCCGCGTGAGATTGCGGCGATGCAGAGGCCTGATCCAGGTGACCTGCTGAGACGGGACGGCAGCAATGCTGCAAGTGTTCTACATCAGCTTTCTCCCGATGTCCGAAAAACCATTAGGGATAATTTGTCGCGGATTGTACCCGGAATAGCGGACGCTGAAGCAAAGACGCTGGGTTCACAGGAAACAATAGAATTCCGTCAAGTTGTACGTGGGCAGCCACATCCATGGCGCTTCCTTGCAGGAGCCATGTCGGACGGAACACTGCGTGCCTTTGGTATCCTGCTTGCTGTGTTTCAGGCCGCGTCATCAAGAGCCGGCAATAACCCGCCATTACTGATCGGCCTTGAAGAACCGGAAGTCGCCCTGCATCCGGCAGCTGCCGGAGTGCTTTTGTCTGCGCTTCGAGAAGGTGCTCGTCACTGCCAGACAATTGTCACCAGCCACAGCCCGGACTTGCTTGACAATCCGGACATTCCGATAGACTCGTTGCTTGCTGTCGAGAACCACGAAGGATTGACTTGCATTGGACCTATTGACGAAGCCAGCAAGCAAATGCTCCGTGACCGCCTGTTCACTCCTGGTGAATTGTTGCGCCAACGACAACTGTCACCAGACCCGGAAGCTCTTGAAGACATCAGTGATGAGCGGCAGTTGAAAATGTTTGATATTTCCGGTCGCTGAGCCATGACCTTTATAGCTCCAATCGTTGAAGGCCAGGGAGAAGGCGAAGCTGTGCCAATTCTTCTCCATAGGATTGCGAAGCACTTCGCACAGCCTGGGGAAGGGTATCATAAGCCGCTCATTGTCAATCCACCGATCAGAGTGACGGCTACTGCTTTCTTAAAATTTGATGAGTATTTCTCGCGGCATGTCGCTCTAGCCGCCGCTAAAGCAAAAGGAAGAGACGGAACTGTTTTGATCCTGCTGGATTGTGAGGATGACTGCCCCGCTCGGTTGGGTCCGCGTATTCTGGATCGAGCAAAAGCCGTGCGCGGCGACGTTCCTTATTTAGTTGCGCTGGCTTCACGGGAATTCGAAACTTGGTTCATGACCGCAGCAGTATCACTGCGCGGTCATTTTGGATTTTCCGCTGATCTGCTTCCTCCTGCCAACCCCGAAAGCCGACGCGGAGCGAAGGAGTGGCTCGGTTCACGGATGAGCGGCGGCTATGATCCAGTCACCCACCAATACCAGATGGCGCGTATTTTCGATCTTGAGCAAGCCAATGCCAATCACTCTTTCCGGCGCCTCTGCGAACGCTTGCAAACCGTATTATCTGCGCATTGACCGTATGGCGACGCTGACATAACCGCCCTCCCCCACTTCGCGTTTGCGCTTTGGTCCCCATCGTAGGATAAAGCGCGTCAATTCCAGCATTTCCGACGGCGAGCACCCACCCATGGGCTTCAATTGCGGCATCGTCGGCCTGCCGAACGTCGGCAAGTCGACCCTTTTCAACGCGCTGACCGCCACCCAGGCGGCCGAGGCGGCGAATTTCCCCTTCTGCACCAAGGAGCCGAACGTCGGCCGCGTCAGCGTGCCCGACCCGCGGCAGGACAAGCTGGCGGAAATCGCCAAGTCGCAGAAGGTCGTCCCGACCCAGCTGGAGTTCGTGGACATCGCAGGCCTGATCCGCGGCGCGTCGAAGGGTGAAGGGCTGGGCAACCAGTTCCTCGCCAACATCCGCGAAGTCGACGCCATCGTCCATGTGCTGCGCTGCTTCGAGGACGACGACATCACCCACGTCGAGGGCAGCGTCGACCCGCTGCGCGACGCCGAGGTGGTCGAGACCGAGCTGATGCTCGCCGACATGGAAAGCCTGGAGCGCCAGCTCACCAGCCTGCAGAAGAAGGCCAAGGGCGGCGACAAGGACAGCAAGATCAAGGCCGACCTGATGGAGCGTGCCCTCAAGGTGCTCCAGGACGGCAAACCCGCCCGCGTGGTCGAGGTGTCGGACGAGGAGCGGCCGGTGTTCAAGCAGTTCATGCTGCTGACCGACAAGCCGGTCCTCTATGTCTGCAACGTGGAGGAGGCATCCGCCGCGACCGGAAACGCCTTCTCCGCCAAGGTCGCCGAGAAGGCCAAGGCCGAGAATGCCGAGGTCGTCGTCATCTCCGCCGCCATCGAGTCCGAGGTCGCCCAGCTTTCCGACCCGGCCGAGAAGGCGGAGTTCCTGGAGTCGATGGGGCTGGAGGAAACCGGCCTGAACAAGCTGATCCGTGCCGGCTTCAAGCTGCTGGACCTGATCACCTTCTTCACCGTCGGCCCCAAGGAGACCCGCGCCTGGACCGTGCGCCGCAACGCCAAGGCGCCGGAAGCGGCGGGCGTCATCCACACCGACTTCGAGCGCGGCTTCATCCGCGCCGAAACCATCGACTACACCAGCTACGTCACGTTGGGCGGCGAGCAGGGGGCGAAGGACGCCGGCAAGATGCGCCAGGAAGGCAAGGAATACGTCGTCCAGGACGGCGACATCTTCCACTTCCGCTTCAACGTCTGATGCTAAAAGCCCTTCTCCCCTTGCGGGAGAAGGGTTGGGATGAGGGGGCGGCCGAAGGCCGACGAGAACTCCAGATTTGCGCCCCCTCCCCCCAACCCTCTCCCGCAAGGGGAGAGGGGGCATTCGCCGCTTAGGGGCGTAAATCTGTTCCGTCCTTACCTCCGCTGTCACCCAACTGTCATATTGTCGTAACAATCTGCACACCCCACCCTTCAGTTGGGGGTGCGTCCTGACCGCCCCCGATCCGACAGAGGGGGTGCGATGCAAGCGACGCGGGTGCTGCTGGAACTGGCCGGGAATGTCGTGCTGCTCCTGTGGGGGCTGCACATGGTGCAGAGCGGGCTGACCCGAGCGCTGGGTGGCGACCTGCGCCGTATCCTGGGCGCCGGGCTGCGCAACCGCTGGACCGCCTTCCTGTCCGGGATGGGCATCACCATGCTGCTGCAGAGCAGCACCGCCACCGGCCTGATGGCGACCGGCTTCACCGCCAACGGGCTGGTGTCGCTGATGCCGGCGCTGGCGGTGATGCTGGGTGCCAATGTCGGCTCCACCCTGATCGTCCAGGTTCTCGCCTTCGACGTCGCCCATGTGGCGCCGGTGCTGCTGCTGGGCGGCTTCCTCGCCTTCCGCCGCGGCAGCCGGACGCGCAGCCGCGACCTGGGCCGGGTCGCCATCGGGCTGGGGCTGATGCTGCTGTCGCTGCACCTGCTGGTGGCGACCATCGCCCCGGCGGAGAACGCCCCCATGCTACAGAGGATGCTGGGCATGCTCACCGCCGATCCGGTGGTGGCGGTGCTGCTGGCCGCCATCCTGTCCTGGGCCGCACATTCCAGCGTCGCCGCGATCCTGCTGATCGCCTCGCTGGCCGGCGGCGGCGTGATCGGGCCGGAGGCCGCGGTCGCCATGGTGGCCGGCGCCAACCTGGGCAGCGCCGTCAACCCGGTCATCGAGGGACCGGGCGGCGACGGCCACAATCCGGCGGCCCGGCGGCTACCGGTGGGCAACCTGGTCAACCGCATCGCCGGATGCCTGATCGTCGTACCGCTGCTGGGCCCGATCACCGCCGGGCTGCAGGCGGTGTCGCCGGATGCGACGCGGCTGGCCGCCAACTTCCACCTTGCCTTCAATTTGGCGATGGCCGCGCTGTTCATCGGCCCGCTGCCCTGGTTCGCACGGGTCCTGACCCGGTTGTTCCCGGAACGGGTGGCTGTCGCCGACCCGGCGATGCCGCTCTATCTCGACCGCAGCGCCCTGCGCATTCCCCATCTCGCCATCGCCAACGCCTCGCGCGAGGCGCTGCGGATGGCCGACACGGTGGACAGCATGCTGCGCGGCGCGCTGGACGTGATCCAGACCGACGACCGCAAGCGGGTGCAGGAAATCCGCCGGATGGACGACGTGCTGGACCGGCTGCATGACGCCATCAAGCGCCATCTCACCCAGATCAACGTCGAGGACCTCGACGAGCAGGACGCGCGCCGGGTATCGGACGTGCTGACCTTCACCATCAACCTCGAACATGTCGGCGACATCGTCGACCGCAACCTGATGGAGGCCGCGTCGAAGAAGATCCGGCGCAAGCTACGCTTTTCCACCGAAGGGGCTGCCGAGATCGCCGGCATGCTGGAACGGCTGAGCGAAACCCAGCGGCTGGCCGCCGCCGTCTTCGTGTCCGGCGACATCCGCTCCGCCCGCGCGCTGATGCGCGAGAAGGAAGTGATCCGCGACCTGGAGACCAGTGCCACCGAAGCGCATTTCGCCCGCCTGCGTGCCGGACGGACCGAAAGCGTCGAGACAAGCGCCCTGCATCTGGACATCCTGCGCGACCTGCGCCGCATCAACGCCCATCTGGTCGCCGCCGCCTACCCGGTGCTCGATCAATCGGGGGAGCTGCTGCCCAGCCGGCTCAAGCATGGGGCAACCCGTGGGTGAGGTACCGACCCAAGGATGGGGTGCGGCAATGCCTACGCTTCGCCCTTTTCTTGTCACCAGCCCAGCCACGTTAACTCTTTCGTAACCATATAAAATTCGTCAAGCTCTTTCGCGACATGGTTAACAAACCATTGCTGTGGTTGTTATGCCAGGGAGAGCCGGGCAGCGACCGGCAAAGGTTGGCGGAATGGAGCGGACGGTGGCGAACACGCACGCGACGTCGAACGGGCCCGAAACGCCGGGGACATCCGACGCCGGATTCGTCGAGCGGGTCCGCGACGCCATCGACCGGCAGGAGCTGTCGCTGGTCTTCCAGCCGCAGGCCGACGTCTTCACCAACCGCCTGACCGGGTTCGAGGCACTGTCACGCTGGCGCCTGTCCGACGGCACCATGCTGCCCCCCGATGTCTTCGTGCCGATGGCCGAACAGGGCGAGGCGATCCACCTGCTGGGCGAATGGACCCTGCGTGCCGCCTGCACCGCGGCGGCCGGCTGGCTTCGCGCCGGCATCGTCGACGTTCCGGTGTCGGTGAACCTGTCGGCCCGTCAGCTCGACGATCCGGGTCTGGTGCTGAAGGTGCTGGGGATCCTGGGCGAAACCGGCCTGCCCGCCGCAAACCTGAAGCTGGAATTGACCGAAACCGCGATGTTCAGCCAGACCGCCGACGCGCGGGAGGCCCTGCTGCAGCTGCGCGGCGCCGGAATCCGGATGGTGCTGGACGACTTCGGCACGGGCTGGTCGTCGCTCGCCACCCTGCGGCGGGTGCCGGTGGAAGCGCTGAAGATCGACAAGCAGTTCGTCCAGGCGATGGTGGAGGACCGCGACGCCGCCGCCATCGTCCAGGCGGTGGTGGCGCTCGCCCATGCCCTCGACCTCGGCGTGGTGGCGGAGGGGGTGGAGACGGCCGAACAGCGCCTGTACCTCCAGGCCTACCGCTGCGACACCCTGCAGGGCTATTGGCTGTCGCGCCCGCTGACCGCCGATGGCGTGGCGGAATTCCTGGCCGAACGCAGCGTCGTCATCGGCCTGAAGCCGGGCGGGCCTTCCGCTGTTCCGCCGACATCAGGATGACCCGCCGGGTCTCGTCCCACTCCGTGAGGTCGCCGGCCTCATCGGCGGTGGCCCAGCAGGCTTCCAGCGCATCGTCGGCGCAGATCGGATCGCCCTCCGCACTGTCCGCCGCCACCTCCACCAGCGTGTAGTGGTAATGGACGCGGCCCTCGGCATCGGGGGTGATGGCGTCCACCACGGTGACGATGCCGGTCGGCACCACCTCCAGTCCGGTTTCCTCCCGCACCTCGCGGATCGCCGTCTCGAACACGGTCTCGCCCACCGACTGCGCCCCGCCCGGCAGGCTCCATTGCCCCAACCGCGGCGCCTTGCCCCGCCGGATCAGCAGGACCCGGTCCCCACGCCAGACGACGACCCCCACCCCCACCCAGGGACGGTCGGGATATTCGCGGCTGGAACGGTCGGGCTGGGTGGCGGTCGGATCAGATGATGCGGTCATGAGCCACAGCCTAGCGCACCGCTTGACAGCATGTCACCCCGTCCCGAGAATCACCGATATGGTGACGGAGTGCGGAGGGCAGGCGATGGGCGTTCTATACTCGAAGGCCGACGATCCCGGTCTGGATGCAGCCATCGAGCGTGCCCTTGCCGAAGGGCCTTTGACCATTGTGCGCCCCGGCAAGCCGTCGATGGTGATGCTGTCCGCCGCCGACTACGAACGGCTGCGCGGGGAGCTTGCCGTACCGTCCTCGCCAACGCCCAGAAATTTGATCGAGGCATTGCTGCGCCCTGTCGACGCGGCGGATATCGACCTCGATGATGCGATCGGCGGACGCCATGGGCCGGAAACCCGCAAGCCGGTGGATTTCGGTGCAGATGCGATCTGATGGCATACCTGCTGGACACCAACATCCTGTCCGAACCACGTCGGCCAAGGCCCAGTCCGCAGGTGATCGGCTGGCTGGAGCAGCTTCCGCCATCAGAGGCCTTTGTCAGCGTCGTCAGCATCGGAGAGATCCATCGCGGGATCGCCAACATCCGCCGCAGCGATGCCGCCAAGGCGGAGCAGCTTGAAACCTGGATAATGGGTGTGGAAGCCTGGTCGGACCGCATACTGCCGGTTTCGCTGACGGTGGCGACCATCTGGGGACATCTTCGCGATGCACATCGGAACTGCGATCCGGTGGACGCCCTGATCGCAGCCACCGCCCAGGCGCACGGGCTGACAGTCGCCACACGCAACACACGCGATTTCCAAGCCTTCGGCATTCCGCTGCTGAACCCGTTCGAGGCCCCATGAAGCTCAACGAAATCCGCACCTTCATCGCCGTGGCCGATGCGCAGTCGGTGCAGGAGGCCGGCAACCGGCTGGGGCTGACGCAGTCGGCGGTGTCGCGGCTGATCCAGCGGCTGGAGGCGGAACTGGGCGTCGTGCTGTTCGACCGCCAGACCAAGCCGTTGGCGCTGACCCGCGACGGGGAGCTGGCGCTTGCCCATGCGCGGCGCATCCTGGCAGCGGCCAGCGACTTCGCCGACGCGTTCGCCGGGTCCGCCGAACCGCGCGGGCTGCTGCGGCTGGGCGTGGCGCATGTGCTGACCGCGCTCGCCGCCGGACGGCCGCTGGACGACCTGCGCGCCGGCTTTGCGGGGCTGACGCTGCGGCTGCATTCCGACTGGAGCAACCCGCTGATCGAGCAGGTCCGCGCCGGTACGCTCGACGGCGGGCTGATCCTGATGTGCGAGGAGCAGACGCCGCCCGACGACCTGCCCGCCCGCCGGATCGGGACCGAGGATGTCAGCATCGTCGCCTCCCCCGACCGGTCGGTCGGCGCCGATCTGGCATCGATGAACGAACATGGATGGGTGCTGCAGCCCAACGGCTGCCGGTACCGCGAGGCGCTCCACCAGGCGCTGGCGCCGCTGGGACTGCAGCCCAATGTGACGGTGGAGGCCTACGACCAGAGCCTGCTGGTGTCGCTGGTGGCGCGCGGTGTCGGATTCGGGCTGGCGCCGATGGGTCTGATCGCACCGATCCCCGGTGCCGCCATGGTGCGGCCGGTCGATCTGCCCGGTTTCCGGATGTCGGTGACCATCTGGCTGATCCAATCGCGGACGACCGGACGCATCGCCCCGGTGTTCGACCGGCTGGAGGAGGCGCTGCGGCGCGAGTTGGCCGCCGGCCGGCAGGTGAGTCCGGCAGCAGAACGATTCGCGATTCTGCATTCCGCCGCGGAATGACCCGGTTGCCGATTATGAATTTGCCGAACTGTTGATGCCTGCCTATCGTCGGTGACAACTCGACACCACGATGCGCAATCCCGCGGCACGCGGTTCCGCAACACCGGCGCGCGACGCCGGCCCCTTCCGGGAGGACGCCTTGACCACCCCCACCCCCGCACCGGCGCCCTCCTGGAGGACGCCAGCACTCGTCGTCGTCTGCGGCTGCCTGATCTCGATGCTGGCCTTCGGACCGCGGTCCAGCATGGGCCTGTTCATCGGGCCGCTTTCGGAAACCCGCGGCTGGGGCCGCGACGTCTTCGCGCTGGCGATGGCGATCCAGAACATCCTGTGGGGGGCCGGCGGCCCCTTCGCCGGGGCGTTGACCGACCGCTACGGCCCCGCTCCGGTGCTGGCCGGCGGCGGGCTGCTCTATGCCGCCGGGCTGGCACTGATGCCTTATGCGACGACCAGCGTCGAGCTGTACCTGACGGCCGGCGTGCTGATCGGGCTGGGGCTGTCCGGCGCCTCCTTCGGAATCATCATCGCCGGCTTCACCCGGCTGCTGCCGCCGGAACAGCGCAGCTGGTCGGTCGGCATCGCCACCGCCGCCGGATCGATGGGCCAGTTCCTGTTCGCGCCGCTGGGTCAGGCCTTCATCGCCGGCTTCGGCTGGCAGACCGCCCTGCTCCTGCTGGCGGCATCGATGATCGCGGTGCCGCTGCTGGCCGGCGTCTTCCCCGGCCCGAAGGGCATGACGGCGAGCGGTACCCCGGCGGTGACCGGCGCCAACATCGGCTACATCGCCGCGGTGCGGCAGGCCTTCCAGCACCGCAGCTATGTGCTGCTGGTCGCCGGCTTCTTCGTCTGCGGCTTCCAGCTGGCCTTCATCACCACCCACCTGCCGCCCTACCTGACCGAGGCCGGCATCAGCGCGTCGCTCGCCGCCTGGGCGCTGGCGCTGATCGGCCTGTTCAACGTCATCGGCTCCTACGCGTCCGGCGTGCTGGCGGGCAAGGTCAGCAAGCGCTACCTGCTGTGCGCCAACTATTTCTCGCGCGGCATCGCCACGGCGATCTTCATCCTGCTGCCGATCTCGTCGGTGACGGTGATCGTCTACGCCGCGGTGATGGGCCTGCTGTGGCTGTCCACCGTGCCGCCGACCTCCGGCCTCGTCGCGCTGATGTTCGGCACCCGCTACATGGGCACGCTGTACGGCTTCGCCTTCTTCAGCCATCAGGTCGGCGGCTTCCTGGGCGTCTGGCTGGGCGGCGTTCTGTACGAGCGCACGGGGTCCTACGACGTCGTCTGGTGGCTGGGCGTGGCACTGGCCATGTTCGCGACCATCGTCCACTGGCCGATCGCCGAGAAGCCCGCCCCGTCGCTGGCGGCGGCCGAGGCGAAGGCGTAAGGTGAGCACCATGAGCGACAGCCCCACCCCCTCCACTTCCGGACTCCCGATCGGCCACGGCCTTGCCGCGGCGCTGTTCGGCGGCGTTCTGCTGGTGTGGGCGGCGCTGATGGGGCTGTCGCTGCAACGCGCCGCCTTGCCGGATGCGACCGACGGCATGATGCTGGCGGTCTTCTCCCCCGGCACCAGCGACGCCGAGGCCATGGCGGCGATGGTGCGGGCGGGGGGCGAGCCGGTGCGCTCCACCTGGCTTGGATTCGCCTGGGTCGCCCGCGGGACGGAGCCCGGATTCGTCGGCCGGCTGAAGGCGGAGGGCGCGCTCGGCGCCTTCGGGGAGCTTCCGGTCGGGCCGACGCTGGGCGGCTGCACCGCAACCCCGGTCGATACCGCCAAGATCGCCGCGACCCGCCTGCAATAGGCGCCTCTTTCCACCCTGCGGAGCAGCTTGGGCCTCACCAACGGTGGACGCGCGTCCCTTGGGGTGTCATAGTGCGGCCCGCATTCGACCAGCCCCGTGTCCGCGGGGCCAGACTCCGGAATTCGTGAGCGACGATGAGCGAGCCGATCTCCCTGTTCACCAAACTGGCGAACATCCACATCCGTTACGTCACGTGGCGTCGGGGCGCCAAGGTCGGCAGCGACCGCTTCGGCAACGTCTATTACCGCAGCAAGGACACCAAGGCCGGCACGCGCGAGCGCCGCTGGGTCCTGTATGCCGGTGAGCCCGACGCGTCCAAAATCCCGCCGGAATGGCACGGCTGGCTGCACTACACCACCAAGGAGCCGCTGCCCGAAGGGTCGAGCGCCTTCCACAAGCCCTGGCAGAAGGAACATCTGCCCAACATGTCGGGTTCGGTCCAGGCCTATCGTCCGCCCGGCCATGCGCTGGCCGGCGGCAAGCGCGTGCCGGCCACCGGCGACTACGAGCCCTGGACTCCGAGCTGATCCCTGCCAAGGACTGACCCTCACGTCAGAGCGGAAAGCCCGGCCCCTTTCGGGCCGGGTTTCGTTTCTGGAACTCGCAGCAGGATAGCTCTATGCGCCGGAATGTGATCGAAACCGTGCTGGGCGGCGTCGTGCTCGCCGTGGCCGCCGTGTTCCTTGCCTTCGCCTACAAAAGCGCCGATCTGCGCAAGGTGCAGGGCTATGACATCACCGCCAATTTCACCAGCATCACCGGCCTGCAGGGCGGCGCCGACGTCCGCATCAGCGGCGTGAAGGTCGGCACGGTCACCGGGCTGTCTCTCGACCCCACCAGCTATCAGGCGGTGGTCCACCTGTCGGTCGACAATTCGGTGAAGCTGCCGAAGGACACCGCGGCGGTCATCGCGTCGGAAAGCCTGCTGGGCGGCAAGTTCCTGTCGCTGGAGCCAGGCGGCGATCCCGACATGATCAAGCCGAACGGCAAGATCGAGTTCACGCAGAGCACGCCGGGCCTGGAGCAATTGCTGGGTCAGGTCATCTTCTCGCTTCAGAGCATGAACAAGCCGGGCGATTCGTCGAACGGACAGTCCTCACAGGCGCCGGCCCAGCCGCCGAAGCTCTGATATCAGGCTCTGGAAGCAGAGACCCGGCCGGAACCAGCGGCCACGCTCAAGCGTTCCTCCCGTATCCGGATGGCGGCCATCAGACAGGCGCTGCCGGATCACGAAGCAGGAGGAAGTGCGATGCGTCTCTCCCACTTGGCCGTGTTGGGTCTGGCCCTGGCGACCGCAGCCTGCGGCGCCAACATGGAAGAGAAGTCTGCCAGCGGCGGACTTGGCGGTGCTGCCGCGGGTGCCGTGGTCGGCGGACCGGTGGGTGCGGTCGTCGGCGCCGGGGTCGGCGCCGGAGCAGGGGCGGCGACCCAGAAGATCGAAGACCGAAGCGAAGCGCAGACTGGCAGCGGCTCCACCTACAGCGCCCCTGCGTCGCGCAGCAGCGTCACGCGCTGAACCATCCGGCGCTGAACCATCCGTCACGGACAACCCATCCCGGCGTCCCCGCCACTGGACGCTGCCCCCGCTTCCGGGCTAGAAGGCAAAGCGCCCCCGGCAGAGCCCATACCGACAGGCAGGTCCCGGCCGCAAGGGCGCCGTCCGCAATAACGGAAGCGATCCGACGTGACGCGACTCTCAAGATGTTTCCGGCCGGCCGCCCGGCTGATGGGTGCCGCTGCGGTGCTGGTCCCGCTGGCCATCCAGGCCGCCCCGGTCCCGAGCCAGATGATGGAGCGGCCGGCGGCAAAGCTTCAATGGCTGGACAAGGTGACTGCCCGCACCTCCACCTTCACCATGAAGGTGGGAGAGACCAAGGCGATGAGCAGCCTGCGCATCACCCTGCGCGCCTGCCGCGAGAACCCGCCGATCGAAACACCGGAGTCCGCTGCCTTCCTTGAGGTAACGGAGATCAAGCCCGGCGAGCAGGCGGAACAGGTCTTCAGCGGCTGGATGTTCGCCTCCAGCCCCGCCCTGTCGGCGATGGAGAACCCGATCTACGACGTGTGGGTTCTGGGCTGCGAGCAGTGAGGGCGTTTGGGGAAGTTTTGCCCCCGCCTTAATCCTCCCCCGCTCTCAGCGGACCTATGGTCCGCCTGCCGCGTCAGCACAAAGCGGAGCTTTGTGCGAGAGCTGGGCGGGGGAGGAGATCAGTGCTGTTTCAAGAATGGCGGCAGTCCCTCCCCCGCCCAGCGGGGGAGGTTAGGTGGGGGGTTAACCTACTCCGCCACCGCCGCGATGGGATTGCCCAGCGCCTTGTCCAGATAGTCGTCGACCTGCGTCGCCAGATCGTCGGTGCGGTTGACGAAGAAGTGGCTGGCGCCGGGCACCACGCGGTGGTCGATGCGGATGTCCTTCTGGTGCGACAGCTTGGTCACCAGCTTGGTCACCGCGGCCTGGGGCACCACCTCGTCCTTGTCGCCATGAATGATCAGGCCCGAGGACGGGCACGGCGCCAGGAAGGAGAAGTCGAACAGGTTGGCGGCGGCGAGACCGAGACGAAGCCGTCGATCTCCGGTCGGCGCATCAGCAGCTGCATGCCGATCCAGGCACCGAAGGACACGCCACCGATCCAGCAGACCGGCGGCATTCGGGTTGTAGGTCTGCAGCCAATCCAGCGCCGCCGCGGCGTCGGCCAGTTCCCCCTCCCCCTTGTCGTAGGTGCCCTGGCTGCGCCCGACACCGCGGAAATTGAAGCGGAGCGCCGAATAGCCGCGCTTGGTGAAGGACTGGAACAGGGTGAAGACCACCTTGTTGTTCATCGTCCCATTGTGCTGCGGGTGCGGGTGCAACAGCAGCGCGACCGGGGCGTTCGGCTGCTTGCCGTGGGTTGTAACGGCCTTCCAGGCGACCGGCGGGACCGTTGAAGAGCACTTCAGGCATGGGAACGACGTTCCTGACGCGGACAAAGGGTTGTTGGGACCGCCAAGGCGACCGGCCGGAGATGATCCGGCCTGCCGCCCCGACACACGGGGCCTTACGAGCCCGTCACGGATTTTCCCGCATTGGAGTGGGGTTTTTCGCACACAATTCTTGACCGTTTTGCTTGGTCATCATATATGCGTCGTAACGTCCTCCGGGGCAACCCGCCTGACCCGCCCGATCGGCCCAGCGCTAGCGGGACCGGCCGAAAGACCGGGTCCATGCCGGCCGGATCCGCAGGGTTCCGGACCGGAAGGTCCTGAACCGCAAGGTTCCGACAGGCCTAAGCCGGGCGCGGGCGGCCGATGAGAGCGGCGGACCTAATACCACGGCGGGTGATGGCGTGTTCAAGCATCTTCGCGAAGAGATCGACGGGATCATGGCGCGCGACCCGGCGGCGCGGTCCCGGCTGGAGGTGGCGATCTGCTACCCCGGGTTTCATGCGATCGTGCTCCACCGCCTTGCCCGGCGTGCCCGCGACGCCGGCTGGCACCTGACCGCCCGCCTCGTCTCGCAGATCGCCCGCTCGCTGACGGGCATCGAAATCCATCCCGGCGCCACCATCGGCCGCCGCTTCTTCATCGACCACGGCATGGGCGTCGTGATCGGCGAAACGGCGGAGATCGGCGACGACGTCATGCTCTATCATGGGGTGACGCTGGGCGGCACCTCGCTCGATCCCGGCAAGCGCCATCCGACGCTGGGCGACGGCGTGATCGTCGGCGCCGGCGCCAAGATCCTGGGCGCCATCACCATCGGGCGCGGCGCGCGCATCGGCGCCAACGCCGTCGTGGTGGCCGATGTGCCGGCCGACACCGCGGTCGTCGGCATTCCGGCCAAGCCCGTCGCCCCGCGCGACCGGGCGGAAACGCGCAAATTCATGCCCTACGGCACTCCCTGCGGCGAGATCCCGGATCCGGTGGCCCGCGCGCTGTCCGGCCTGCTCGATCAGGTTACGGCGCTGCAGGCCCGCGTCGGCGAGCTGGAGGCGGCGAACCCGCCATCGGCTGCAACCGTACTTCCCCGTTCAACACCCACACCGCTGGAAGCGGTGGCGTCCCACCATGTCGGGATGCACGAAGCCCAAGGAGATCCGCGATGAGACTCAGCACCAAGGGACGCTATGCCGTGATGGCGATGGTCGATCTGGCCGCCACCAGCCAAGGCAGCCCGGTCGCGCTGGCGGACATCGCGGAACGGCAGGAGATCTCGCTGTCCTACCTGGAGCAGCTGTTCGCCAAGCTGCGCAAGGGCGGGCTGGTCAAGAGCGTGCGCGGTCCCGGCGGCGGCTATCTGCTCGCCCACCCGGCCGACGCGACCCGGGTGTCCGACATCATCCTGGCGGTGGACGAGCCGATCCGCACCACCCGCTGCGCCAACGGCACGCCGCAGGGTTGCCGCACCAACCGCTCGCGCTGCCTGACCCACGACCTGTGGGAGGAGCTGGGCAACCAGATCCACATGTATCTCAGCTCGGTCACCGTGGCCGACGTGGTGGAGCGGCGGATCATCGGCACCAGCGGCCTGAATCTGCTGCGCCCGGCTCCGGCCGCCGACAGCACCGCGGTCGCCGCCGCCGAGTGAAGACGACCCTTTCCGGACGCGAGCACGCCTGAAAAGTGACCATTCTGCCCGTCAGCCCGTTCCGGCGGACCGGAGTCTATCTCGACCACAACGCCACCGCCCCGCTGAAGCCGGAGGTGAAGGCGGCGATGGGTCAGGCGATGGATCTGGTCGGCAACCCGTCCTCCGTGCATGCCTTCGGCCGCAGCGCCCGGCGCGCGGTCGAGGAGGCGCGCGCCGCCGTGGCCGCGCTCGCCGGGGTCAAGCCGGCCCAGGTGCTGTTCACCGGCAGCGGGACGGAGGCCAACAACTTCGCGCTGCGCGGCTTCGCCGGCCGCCGGGTGGTGACCTCGGCCATCGAGCATGAGTCGGTGCTGGCCGCCCGGCCCGACGCGGAGCGCTTCGGCGTGACCCGCGACGGCGTCGCCGACCTGGAGGATCTGGCGCGCCGTCTGGCCTGTGGGGACGAACCGGCGCTGGTCTCGCTGATGCTCGTCAACAACGAGACCGGGGTGATCCAGCCGGTGGCGGAGTCCGCCCGGATCGCGCACGCCCATGGTGCGCTGGTCCATTGCGATGCGGTGCAGGCGGCCGGGCGGCTGCCCCTGTCGCTGTCCGCCCTCGGCGCCGACCTGATGACGCTGTCGGCCCACAAGCTGGGTGGTCCGACCGGCGTCGGCGCCCTGATCCTGGCCGAGGGTCTGGAACCCGACGCGCTGATCCGCGGCGGCGGACAGGAGCGGCGCAAGCGCGCCGGCACCGAGAACCTGCTGGGCATCGTCGGCTTCGGCGCCGCGGCGCGTCTGGCGCTGGACGGGCTGGCGGAGGCCGCCGACCTCGCGGCTCTGCGCGACCGGCTGGAACGCGAGGCGCTGGCCGCCATGCCGCGCGCTCGCGTGATGGGCGCCGGTGCGGCGCGCGTTGCCAACACCTGCTGCCTGATGCTGCCCGGCCTGCCCGGAGAGACCCAGGTGATGACGCTCGACCTCGCCGGGGTGGCGGTCAGCGCCGGTTCGGCCTGTTCCAGCGGCAAGGTGAAGCCGTCCCATGTGCTGGCGGCAATGGGCGAGGACGACCAAGCCGCCGCCAGCGCCATCCGTGTCAGCCTGGGCTGGACCAGCGACGACGAGGCGGTGGACCGCTTCCTGACGGCCTGGACCGCGATGGCGCGGCGAAGCGCGCCTGCGGATGGCTGAGTGCCCTCCTACAGCCGGCATGGCTGCGCGACCATCTGTCTCCCATCCGGAAAGCCTGCATTCGCGCATTGCGCCGGATGCGGCTTCTGGGTATGACGCCGCGGAAGGCCCCTATGATGTCGGGCCGGATGGCGGCGGAGGCATGATGTCGGGTACACCATCCTATCGGCCGAGCCTTTCGGCGTTTTGACGGACAGCGCGCATGACCCGTTCCAAATCCGGCCCGCCCGGCAACAACAGCGGCGGAATTTCCGGCGCCATCGCCGGCGATCTGGAGCCCTGCGGCGCCTGTGGCCGCTCGGTAGCGCCGCGTGCCCTGTTTTGCCACGCCTGCGGTGCGGCGCAGCCCCCGCGCGCCCTCGACCCCTTCACCCGGCTGGGGCTGGAACGGCGCTTCGACATCGATCTTGAGCAATTGTCGAAGCAGCATGCCGGCTTCACCCGCGCCATGGACCCGGAACGCTTCGCCGCCCGCGGCCCGCGCCAGCAGGCCAACGCCAAGGCCCAGGTCGACGCCCTGCGCGAGGCGTACGAGGTGCTGCGCGACCCCATCCGCCGCGCCCGGGCGCTGCTGTCCCTGCTGGGCGGCGCGCCGACCGCGAGCGATGGGGCTGAAAATGGGCCCGAGAATGGAGACGAGGAGATCGCCGATCTCGCCTCCCGGCTGACCCGTGCCGACAACGCGCTGGAGTTGGACCGCATCGGCCTGGACCTCGGCCAGCGGATCGAGGCCTGCATCAAGTATCTCGCCCCCGCCTTCCGCAAGGCGCAGACGGCCTCCGGCCCGGACAGCCCGCCGGCCACGGACGGTGCAGCGCGCATCCTGGCCCGGCTGGAACGGCTGGAGGCGCTGGCCGCCGACGTCCGTGACCGCCGCGCCGCCCGGACGCCGCCGCGGCCCTGATCCGGCCAACCCGTTACCAAAACCCGCCCTTTCAATCGCTAGGCAACCTTACAAGAACGAGGACCCCATGCCCAAGATGACCTTCATCGAGCCCGATGGCAGCCGCCGCGAGGTGGACGCCCCGCTCGGCCTGTCCGTGCTGGAGATCGCGCACAAGAACAGCCTGGACCTGGAAGGCGCCTGCGAGGGCTCGCTGGCCTGCTCCACCTGCCATGTCGTGATCGAGCCGGAATGGTTCGACGTACTGCCGGACGCGCAGGAGGACGAGGAGGACATGCTGGACCTCGCCTTCGGCCTGACCAAGACCTCGCGCCTCGGCTGCCAGATCATCATGACCGAAGAGCTGGACGGTCTGGTCGTCCGCCTGCCGGGCGGCAGCAACAACGCGATGAAGTAACGGCGCGGGGAACCTGTTCCGGCCGCCGGACGAGCGTCACGCGACGCAAAACCCGGCGGCCTCTTTCCCCCTCACCTTCCCCTGTTCCGATTTCCTACTTTCCCGGGCGCCTGCCCGTACCATATAGGGCGCCATGAACTCCCTCGGTCTTTCAAAGCGCCCCCAGGACACCCGCGTCGTCGTCGCGATGTCCGGCGGGGTGGATTCCTCCGTCACCGCCGCCGTGCTGCGGGAGGAGGGGTATGACGTCGTCGGCATCACGCTGCAGCTTTACGACCACGGCCTTGCCTTGCAGAAGCCGGGCGCCTGCTGCGCCGGCCAGGACATCTACGACGCCCGTCAGGTCGCCGACCGCATCGGCATCCCGCATTACGTCCTGGATTACGAGGGCCGCTTCAGCCAGGACGTGATGGACGATTTCGCCGACAGCTATCTGCGCGGCGAGACGCCGATCCCCTGCGTGCGCTGCAACCAGCGCGTCAAGTTCCGCGACCTGCTGAACACCGCGCGTGACCTCGGCGCCGACGCGCTCGCCACCGGCCATTACGTCCGCCGCATCGCCGGCCCGCAGGGCGCCGAGCTGCACCGCGCCGTCGATCCCGCCAAGGACCAGAGCTATTTCCTGTTCGCCACCACGCGCGAACAGCTGGAGTTCCTGCGCTTCCCGCTGGGCGGCCTTACCAAGCCGGAAACCCGTGCGCTGGCCGAGCGCCATGGGTTGGAGGTCGCTGCCAAGCCGGACAGCCAGGACATCTGCTTCGTCCCCAACGGCAATTATGCCGAGGTGGTGGCGAAGCTGCGCCCCGGTTCGGTCGAGCCCGGCGACATCGTCCATGTCGATGGCCGGGTGCTGGGCCGCCACAAGGGCGTCGTCCACTACACGGTGGGCCAGCGCAAGGGGCTGGGCATCGGCGGCATCCGCGGCCAGGAGGAGGAGGCGCTCTACGTCGTCCGCCTGGAGCCCGCTCGCCGCCGCGTCGTCGTCGGCCCGCGCCGCGACCTCGCCCGCTCGCTGGTGATGGTGCGCGACGTGAACTGGCTGGGTCCCGATCTGGCGGATGGCGCCGGCATCGAGGTGTCGGTGAAGCTCCGTTCCGCCCAGCCCGCCGCCCCCGCGATCTGGCGCGCCGGGCCGGACGGCAGCGCGCGGGTGGAGTTGATTGAGGCCCAGCACGGCATCGCCCCCGGTCAGGCCTGCGTCGTCTACCAGGGCGACCGCGTGCTCGGCGGCGGCTGGATTTCCGGTACCGCCGGGGCTGTGGACGCGGGGCGGCGGTGAGTGAAACGGCGGCTTGAATCAGGGGGTTAAGCGGTTTTCCGCCGACCGGCCGAAAAAAATCGCACCCCCCGAAAATTCCGCGTTGACAGGCCAAGCCGCCCTATCCTATATAGCGGCTCCCGGCGGCAACGACGGGACACGATGGTAGCCAACGGCGGCGGAAACGCCAACAAAGGCGCTCACGATGGCAGCGTAGCTCAGTGGTAGAGCAGGGGAATCATAATCCCTTGGTCGGGGGTTCAAATCCCCTCCGCTGCTACCATCATAGAGAACCCCCTGATTTCCAGACGGAAGTCAGGGGGTTTTTCTTTGCGCATCATCGGGTTGACGCGGCGTCGATTGCAGTTCGACCAATGCGGAATGCCGGTCTCCCCTACCCCATCATCGACTTCGGCAGCGCGATCCGCGGCTCCACCTCGACCGGTTTCGGCCGGCGTGCTTGGCGCGGTAGAGGGCGGCGTCAGCGCGGGCCAGCAGGGGTTCGATGCCGGCGTCGGTCGCGTTCAGCCAGCTCAGCCCCAGGCTGACGGTCACCGACATCTCGCCTCCGGTCTCCAGCCGGACCGGCATGGCGGCGACGGCCTGGCGCAGGCGCTGGGCGACGGCGAAGGCGTTGACCGGCGGGGTTTCCGGCATCACGACGGCGAATTCCTCGCCACCCAGGCGGGCCGATGACGTCACTGGTTCGCAAGCTCTCCTTGCAGGCGCGCACGGTGCTGCGGATCGCCTCGTCGCCGGTGGCATGGCCATAGGTGTCGTTGACCCGCTTGAAATGGTCGATGTCCAGCATCACCACCGACAGCGGACGCCCGTAGCGTCGCGAGCGGTTGAACTCCTCGTCCCCTCGTTCCAGGAAACGGCGGCGGTTCAGGGCACCGGTCAGGGCGTCGGTGGTCGCCAGCCGCTCCAGGTCGCGCTGCATCGCCACGACGCGCGAAGCGGCCAGCAGGCGTGCCGCCGTCCATTTCCAATCCAGCGGCTTGCGCAGGAACTCGTCGGCGCCAGCCTCCACCAACTCGTGGAACTGGTCGGTCATGCTGCCGGGGATCATCAGGATCAGGTAGAGGTGGCGCAGCCCCTGGGCGGTGCGCAGATGCCAGCACAGCTCGATCCCCGTCATGTCGGCAAGACGGATGTCGGCCATCACCACGTCGAAGCGTTCGTTCGCCACCGCCTCGATGGCGGCGGCGCCGGTCTCGACCACGCTGGTCGCGTAGCCCAGCTTCGTCAGCTCATACACCATCATGGTGAGGTGACGCGGTGAATCGTCGACGATCAGAATCCGCAAATCGAAAGCTCCCGGCGATCCCTGCCCGTTTATGGAGCATGAGACCCGACTTGTGCAAATGTCCTTAACGTCATGTCGCAGAACGATAACGAAAAGCGGGGGGTCATACGCAGGTATGGCGGCGGGCCTGTCCGCGATCGGCCGGTGGGGCTGTCTGATGCTTTTGCACATGTTGCCTAGCGGGGCGTCAGGTTGCTAATGTTTCATTCAAATTTGTTCGCAGGACAAGCGGACGATATTGCGGGAGGCACGACCATGGACAGCGCGCGCGCGGCCCACATCGATGAACTCGTCCGTGTCTCCGCCGGTGTGCCGTCAGCCCGCGATGCGATCATCGAAAGCTCCTGGCGCCGCTGCGTCGCCGACCACAAGCTGGACCCCACCATCGGGCGCGAGGCCCACATCCTGCCGCAGGAACGGCTGCGCGAGCACCGCGACGCGATGGACGAATTCCTGCGCATGGCCCGCTTCGGGCTGGAGGCGCTGTACCGTCAGGTCGCCGGCATGGGCTATGTCCTGCTGTTGACCGACAGCAACGGCGTCACGGTGGACTTCATCGGCGACCCGACCTTCGACAACCATCTACGCCGGGCCGGGCTGTATCTGGGGTCCGACTGGAACGAGGGGCATGCCGGCACCTGCGCCGTCGGCACCTGCATCGCCACGGCCCAGGCGCTGACCGTGCACCAGACCGACCATTTCGACACCACCCACATTCCGCTGACCTGCACCGCCGCCCCCGTCTTCGAAAGCGGGGGAGAACTGGCGGCGGTCCTCGACATCTCCGCCCTGCATTCGCCGGAACCGAAGATCAGCCAGTATCTGGCGCTGCAGATGGTGAAGGCCTATGTCCACAAGATCGAAACCGCCAACCTCTACAACAACTTCCGCCGCGACTGGGTGGTGAAGCTGTCGGCGTCGCAGGAGTTCGCGGAGGTCGATCCCGACTTTGTCCTCGCTCTCGACGGCGGCGGGCGGGTGGTCGGCTTCAACCACAAGGCCCATGACCTGCTGGCAGAGGACGGTGTGTCGCCGCTCGGCCGCACCTTCGCCGAACTGTTCGACTGCGAGGTGGACGATCTGGTCCGCTTCGTCCGCGCGCTCCCGACCGAACAGCGCACGCTGCGCCTGCGCCGCACCGGCCTGCCGCTGTTCGCCCAGGCGATGCCGCCGCCTGCGGTGTCCCTGCCCCGCAACCACCCCCACGACCAGGGGCACGACCCGCTGCCGGAGCCGCTGCGCGTGGTGTCCGGCGGCGACCCGGCGCTGAAGGCGGTGCTGACGCGGGCGGCGAAGCTGGTCAACACCCGCATGAGCCTGCTGATCCATGGCGAGACCGGCACGGGCAAGGAGCATCTGGCGAAGGCGCTGCACAAGTCCAGCATCCGCCGCAACAAGCCCTTCGTCGCCGTCAACTGCGCCGCCTTGCCGGAAAACCTGATCGAGAGCGAGCTGTTCGGCTACGAGCCCGGCTCCTTCACCGGGGCGACGGCGCGCGGCAAGAAGGGGCTGATCCTGGAGGCCGATGGCGGAACCCTGTTCCTGGACGAGATCGGCGACATGCCGCTGTCGTCACAGACCCGCCTGCTGCGCGTGCTTGCCGAGCGGGAGGTGACGCCGATCGGCCGTACCAAGGCGGTTTCGGTGGATGTCCGCGTCATCGGCGCCACCCACCGTGATCTTGTGGAACTGGTCAAGGCCGGCCGCTTCCGCGACGACTTGTACTTTCGTCTCAACGGCGCGGTGTTCACCGTGCCGCCGCTGCGCCAGCGCGGCGACCTGGAGTGGTTGATCGAACGGCTGCTGGCCGAGCGGGCGGAGCGTGACGGCGTCGCTTACCGCCTGACCCCGGCGGCGCTGGCAGCCCTGCGCGGCCATGGTTGGCCGGGCAATGTGCGGGAACTGGTGAATGCGCTGGATTATGCCTGCGCGGTCAGCGACGGCGGGCTGATCGACCTCGCCGACATTCCGGAGCCGGTGCAGCACAGCGGCCTGTTCCAGGCCTGGCCGGCGGAGGCGGCGGAAACGGTGGTGGCAGAGGAGGATCCCGCGGCCCGGCTGCGCGAGACGCTGCGGCGGCATCACTGGAACGTGTCGGCGACGGCGCGGGCGATGGGGGTCGACCGTTCGACCATCCACCGGCAGATGCACCGCTTCGGCATTGTGGCGCCGCATCGGGCGGAGTGAGGGGGGTGCTGCAATGATTGCCCCCACCTAACCTCCCCCGCTGGGCGGGGGAGGGACTGCCGCCACTCTCCTGAAAAAGCGCCTAATCCCCCTCCCCCGCCCAGCTCTCGCACAAAGCAGAGCTTTGTGCTGACGCGACAGGCGGACCATAGGTCCGCTGAGAGCGGCGGAGGGTTGGGGTGGGGGCAATCGCCCCAGAACTTCCCCCTACACCACAGCCCCGAACCCGCCGCCGCCCGGCGTCTCCACCACCAGGGCGTCGCCCGGCCGCATCGCGGTGCTGTCCTGGGAGGCCAGTTCCTGCACGCTGCCGTCGGTGCGCTGGACCCAGCTGCGGCCGAGCGCACCGTCCGCGCCGCCCTTCAGGCCGAAGGGGGCGATCTTGCGGTGGTTGGCGAGGATGGCGGCGGTCATCGGCTCCAGGAAACGCAGGCGGCGGATCACGCCGTCTCCGCCACGCCAGCGCCCTGCCCCGCCGGAGCCGCGGCGGATGCGGAAGCCCTCCACCAGCACCGGGAAGCGCCATTCCAGCACCTCCGGATCGGTCAGGCGCGAATTGGTCATGTGGGTCTGCACCGCGTCCGTGCCGTCGAAACCGTTGCCGGCACCCGACCCGCCGCAGACCGTCTCGTAATACTGGTGCCACTCGTTGCCGAAGGTGGTGTTGTTCATCGTGCCCTGGGCCGACGCCATCACCCCCAGCGCGCCGAACAGCGCGTCGACGATGCACTGGCTGGTCTCCACATTGCCGGCGACCACCGCGGCCGGCGGGTTGGGCGACAGCATGGAGCCGGGCGGAATGATGATCTCGATGGGGCGCAGGCAGCCCTCGTTCATCGGGATCTCGTCATCCACCAGACAGCGGAAGACATAGAGCACCGCCGCCCGG
This sequence comes from Azospirillum sp. INR13, assembly GCF_015390205.1. NCBI lineage: Bacteria > Pseudomonadati > Pseudomonadota > Alphaproteobacteria > Rhodospirillales > Azospirillaceae > Azospirillum > Azospirillum sp. INR13. The sequence continues at coordinate 58,656 of NZ_VUOI01000013.1, read as the reverse complement.
CAGACCGCCGAGGGGGCGTTGAAGTTGTTGGTCAGCTGCGTGCTGGTCCCGGAGAAGTCGACGATCGCCGAACGCGCGGCATGGTCGATCGACACCCGCAGCTTGATCACCGCCCCGTTGTCCAGCGTCACCGCGAAATCGCCGTCGCTCAGCACGCCGATGGCGCGGCGGACCTGCTCCTCGGCGTTGTCCTGGACGTGGCGCATATAGGCGATGACGGTGGACAGGCCGTGCAGGCGGACGACGCGGTGCAGTTCGCGGGTGCCCTGCTCGTTGGCCGCGACCTGCGCCTTGAGGTCGCCGATGTTCTGCGCCGGGTTGCGCGCGGGGTGCGGGCCGGAGCGCAGAAGCTCCAACAGGGCCTCCTCGCGGAACTGGCCGTTCTCCACCAGCGGCACGCAGTCCATCAGCACGCCTTCGTCGGCGATGGTCTTGCTGTCGGGCGGCATGGAGCCGGGGGTAATGCCGCCGACATCGGCGTGATGCCCGCGTGAGGCGACGAAGAACAGCAACTCCTTGCCCGCCTCGTCGAACACCGGCGAGACGACGGTGATGTCCGGCAGATGCGTGCCGCCGTGATAGGGATCGTTCAGCGCGAAGCACTCGCCCGCGGTGAAGGTGCCGCCGCGGCGCTGGATGACGGCGCGCACGCTCTCGCCCATCGATCCCAGATGCACCGGCATGTGCGGGGCGTTGGCGATCAGCCCGCCGTCGCGGTCGAACAGGGCGCAGGAGAAATCCAGCCGTTCCTTGATGTTCACCGAGCGGGCGGTCTTCTCCAGCGTCACGCCCATGCGTTCGGCGATGGACATGAACAGGTTGTTGAAGACCTCCAGCATCACCGGGTCGACCTTCGCCCCGCCCTTGATGCCGGCGGCCTGACGCTGGGTCGCAGGCTCCAGCCGGGTCAGCACCAGATGGTTCTTGCGGGTGACCTCCGCCATCCAGCCGGGCTCGACCACGGTGGTGGAGACGGCTTCGGCCAGGATCGCCGGGCCGACCACCCGGTTGCCGGGCTGAAGCTGGCGGCGGTCGTAGAGCGGTGCCTCGCGGCGCTGGCCACCGATATGGATGGCGACGGTGGCGAGACGGCGCGGCAGCACCGCGGTGGTGGCGGGAAGCTCCGGATCCTCCAGAACATCCGTCAGGCCGACCGCCTCCAGCGTCACCGACTCCACCTCCAGCGCGGTGCCGGGGGTGAGGAAGCCGTAGCGGCGGCGGTGCGCCTCCTCGAAGGACTTGGTCATCGCCACCTTCGAGCCGAAGGCAACCGTCAGCGTGGTGTCGGAGCCGGCGGCCTTCAGGTGGACGCGACGGTTGATCGCCTGCCGGCCGGCGGCGACGCCCTGGCGGGCCAGCTCCGCCCGCCCCTCGGTCTCCAGATCGGTGAACAGCATGGTCAGCCGGTCGACCACCGCGTCGCTCAGCGGACCTTCCACCGCCCGCTCGCGGATGGCGACGGTGTCGGCCAGACCGATGCCGTAGGCGGACAGCACGCCGGCCTGCGGGTGCAGGAAGACCCGCGTCATGCCCAGCGCGTCGGCGACGGCGCAGACATGCTGTCCCGCCGCCCCGCCGAAGCCGTTCAGCGTGTAGCCGGTGACGTCATAGCCGCGCTCCACCGAGATCTTCTTGATGGCGTTCGCCATGTTGTCGACGGCGATGCGCAGGAAGCCCTCGGCGACCTCCTGCGGGGTCATCGTCGTGCCGAGCCTGGCGTTGACGGTGGCGGCCAGCTCAATAAAGCGAGCCTTCACCACCTCGGCGTCCAGCGGCTGGTCGCCGTTGGGTCCGAAGACCTGCGGGAAGAAGCGCGGCTGGATCTTGCCGACCATCACGTTGCAGTCGGTGACGGTCAGCGGTCCGCCGCGGCGGTAGCAGGCAGGACCCGGATTGGCGCCGGCGCTGTCCGGCCCGACGCGGAAGCGGGTGCCGTCGAAGACGCAGAGCGAGCCGCCGCCGGCCGCCACGGTGTGGATGTGCATCATCGGCGCGCGCACCCGCACGCCGGCCACCACCGCGTCGAAGGCGCGCTCATACTCGCCGGCATAATGCGACACGTCGGTGGAGGTGCCGCCCATGTCGAAGCCGATGACCCGGTCGAAGCCAGCCATCCCGGCGGTGCGCACCGCACCCACGACGCCGCCGGCCGGCCCCGACAGAATGGCATCCTTGCCCTGGAAGCGGCGGGCATCGGTCAGGCCGCCGTTGGACTGCATGAACATCAGCGGCACCGGGGTGCCGTCGACACTGAGGTCGTTGGCGACCCGGTCGACATAGCGGCGCAGCACGGGCGAGAGATAGGCGTCGGCCACCGTGGTGTCGCCGCGGCCGACCAGCTTCATCAGCGGGCTGACCAGATGGCTGACCGAAACCTGGGTGAAGCCGACGGCGCGGGCCAGCGAGGCGACCTGCCGCTCATGCTCCGGATAGCGGTAGCCGTGCATCAGCGCGATGGCGGCGGCGCGGAAGCCCTGCCGATAGGCCTCCTCCAACCCGCGGCGGACGGCATGCAGGTCGACCGGCTTCAGCACCCGGCCGTCGGCCATCACCCGTTCCGGCACCTCCACCACATGGGAATAGAGCTGGTCGGGCAGATGGATGCGGCGGGCGAAGATCTTCGGACGGGCCTGATGGCCGATGCGCAGCTGGTCGCCCAGCCCTTCGGTGATCAGCAGGACGGTCGGCTCGCCCTTGCGTTCCAGCAGGGCGTTGGTGGCGACCGTGGTGCCCATCTTCACCACCTCCACCGTGTCCGGTGGGATCGGTTGTCCGGGCTTCAGGCCCAGCAGCTCGCGGATGCCCTGGACGGCAGCGTCGGCATAGCGCTCCGGATTCTCCGACAGCAGCTTGTGGGTGACGACCGACCCGTCCGGCCGGCGGCCGACGATGTCGGTGAAGGTGCCGCCGCGATCGATCCAGAACTGCCATCGGGCAGGCTTGACCTCCGCCGTCCCGTTCATCGCCGCGCCTTGAGTCTCAGCCATCGTCGTCGCACCCGCCGAATCCCTGCGCGGCAACCGCACCGCGCGTGGGCCGGAGTTTCGCGATCCGGCGGCGAATTTCAACCGCCTGCGTGCCCCACGCCCAACAGGGCAGCCATCAAGACGGGCGGCCGCGGCGGAAAGAACACAGGATCACCGATGAAGCGGCTCTGTCGTCAGGCTGCGAGCCGCCACCTGTTCAAGCGGCAAGCCGCTACCTGTTCAAGCGGCGAGCCGCTCGGGCCGGATGCCGGGCAGGCGGGCCAGGATGGCATTGCCGGACAGGATGCTGTTGAAGGCGCCGCTGCCGTCCTCCAACGCTTCCAGGGCAAGCGAAAACTGGTTGGGCGGAGGCAGTTCGAACAGGGCCGCGACTTCGCCGCCGTCCAGCGCCAGCCGGCCGCCGAAGCGGCGGGCCAGTGCACGCATCCGAACATTGCCGGCCACGCACATCATGTGGACATGGCGGATGCCGCGGTTGCGGGCGACCGTCAGGATGCGGCGGACCAGCGTGCTGCGACGCCCTTGCCCTGAAGCTCCGATTCGACGCTGATGCCGAATTCGGCCTGATCGGGCCAGAGGATGCGGTCGCCGCACAGCTCCACCGCGCCACGCAGAACGCCGTCCTCGAACGCGCCCAGCAGCACCGTACGGCCCCAGTCGATGGATGCGCAGTGCCGCTCCACAGCCTCGTCCGACAGCGTGCCGGTGAAGCGGGCATAGCGGTCGGCATTGTCCAGGCGGAGGAGATGCGCCCGGTACTGCTGGAGTTCGGTCGGCATGATCTTGCGGATGACAGGCATGGCTCTGCTCACGGTTCTCGAAATTCGAAAACGCATTCGCGCAGAACGTTTTTCCCCAGACTCCGGCGCCGCACGCCCGTAACAAGCGCTTGGCGGCAGCCGTTGTTATCGAAACCGGCGCTCTCTGCGGCGCCCTCTGTTGCAGTGCAACATGGCGTTCTGGCAGGGAATGGCAAGCGCTTATTAGAAATTCGCAATACGAACAATGCTGGTATGTTGCAGCCGCGCCACAGTTGGCCGATAACCGTACGGCGGCTATGCTGCCGGCGGACAGGATGACGGGCGAGCGGAACGCGGAAGGCGGAGTATGAGCATTTGGGGCAGGATCCTGGGCAGCGCGGCCAGCCTGTTCAGCGGCGGGCCGCTGGGCAGCCTTCTGGGCGGGCTTGCCGGACAAGCGGTAGACCTGTGGTCGCCCTGCGGCCCCGGCGACCAGCGCAAGGCCATGACCGATGCGGAGGCCGAGGAGGCCAAGCAGACCGTCGCCTTCACCATCGGCGTCATCGCCCTCGCGGCGAAGATGGCGCGGGCCGACGGCGTGGTGAAGCGGGTGGAGGTCGACACCTTCAAGCGGCTGTTCCGCGTCCCGGCCGACGAGTTGGCCAATGTCGGCCGCGTCTTCGACCTCGCCCGCCGCGACACCCATGGCTTCGAGGAGTATGCCCGCCAGATCGCCAACCTGTTCGAGGACAGGCACGCGGTGTTGGAAGAGCTGCTCGACAGCCTGCTGATGATCGCCGAGGCCGACGACGAACTGCACGAGACGGAGGTGGAGTATCTGCGCGCCATCGCCGTGATCTTCGGCTTCGACGAGGCGGAATTCCGCCGCATCGTCGCCGGGCACCATATGGCCGGCGGTCCGACCGATTCGGACCCCTACGCGGTGCTGGGCGTGGCGCGCACCGCCGGCGACGACACGGTCAAGGCCGCCCACCGTGCACTGGTGCGCGAACATCACCCCGACCGGCTGATCGCCCAAGGCATGCCGCAGGAGTTCGTGGATCTGGCGACGCAGAAGCTCGCGCTCGTCAACGCCGCCTATGACCGAATCCGCCGCGAGCGGGAAGGAAGCGCCGCCCTGCTCTAGCATGTCGCGATTCGTCACGATGTGACTGGATTTTAAATTGCTTTGTCGTGGGCTTTATCCCGTTTCTTGACGTATCGTCCCCGATGGGGCGGGCGACCGGTTGCCCGCAGGATTTGGGAACGACACGACGATGCAACGCACGATCATCCGGACGATCTTCGCTGCGGCTTTGGGAACGGCATTGGCGGCAGGTACGCTCTCTGCCGCCCAGGCGCAGATCGCATCCATCGACAGCCCGGTGGTGCTGGGTCAGCCGCTGACGCTGACGCTGGGGGCTCCGCCGTCCGGCACCGATTGCCCGACGCAAGCTGCGGCGCTCAACGCGCAAGGGCTGGTCCTGGTCGCCAACGGCCAGACCATTCCGGGCGCCCGCGCCAGCTTCGGCTGCTCCGCCAAGGGGGAACTGGTGGGCACCGCCTCCACCTCCATCGCCGGCAACGGTGACGACGCGGCACAGCGCCGGGCGGCATGGCAAACCGCCTTCAGCGGCTTCTTCAGCCTTTCCGGCACCAAGACCCTGCCGATCGCCTTCGGTCCGGCCACCGGCGGCATGAGCACCGCACCGAAGCTGGTCGCCATCCAGGGGGCGAGCGACCGCGACCTCGGGCTGGCCGGCCTGTGGTTCGCGCTTGTGGCGGCGGGGTTCCTGTTCGCCTTCTTCCGCCATTTCGGCCGCATGGATTCGATCACCCCCATTTCCGGCGTGCCGATGCCGGCCGATTACCGGGCGCCCTACAGCCTCGCCCGCTTCCAGCTTCTGTGGTGGAGCGGGATCGTCACCGCCTCCTACGTCGCCATCCTGACCATCACCGGATCGATGGACACCGTCACCACCGGCACCATGGCGCTGATGGGAATCGTCGGCGGCACCTCCGTGCTCGCGGCCTTCCAGGACCGCCGGCCGGGCGACGATGGCCGCCAGCCTGGACGAGGTCTATCCCCCGACGCAGGGATGGTTGGCCGACCTGCTGAGCGATGCCGCCGGCTACAACATCCACCGCCTGCAACTGCTGGCCTGGACCATGGTGCTGGGCATCACCTTCCTCTACGAGGTCACCCGCACGCTGGGCATGCCGGAGCTGTCGGCCAACCTGCTGGCCCTGACCGGCATCAGCAACGGCACCTATTTCGGCTTCAAGATGCAGGAGCAGCAGGTGGCGACGCCGACCGGACCGGTTCCGGCGGCGGGGTGAGGAGAGCCCGGTTCCGCGGGACGCAACCCGCCCAACCGTTTTTCCGGGTCGCGGTGGAGGGGTATGGCGCGTTATAACCCATCCCCTTCCCTCGATTTTCCGGCGCACGAACGGTCCATGGCTCCTCCCGCACCCATCACGGCGCTCCAGGGCGTCACCGTCACCTTCGGCGGCCGTCCGCTGTTCGACGGCATCGACCTGTCCATCGCCCGCGGCGACCGCGCCTGTCTGGTCGGGCGCAACGGGTCGGGCAAGTCGACGCTGATGAAGGTGCTGGCCGGGATGATCCACCCCGACGGCGGCACCGTCTTCGTCCAGCCGGGCGCCCGCCTCGCCTATCTGCCGCAGGAGCCGGACTTCACCGGCTGCGCCACGGTCCACGACTATGTCGTGCAGGGCCTGCCCGCCGACGAGCAGGACGAGGCCCACCGGGTCGATGCCGTGCTGGACCGGCTGCAGGTCGACGGCAGCCTCGACCCCCGCACCCTGTCGGGCGGCGAGTCGCGCCGCACGGCGCTGGCCCGCACGCTGGTCGGCAACCCCGACGTCATGCTGCTGGACGAGCCGACCAACCATCTCGACCTCCCCACCATCGAGTGGCTGGAGGAGGAGCTGCTGTCCTTCCGCGGCGGGCTGCTGCTGATCAGCCACGATCGCGCCTTCCTGAACCGGCTCGCCAAGCGCACGCTGTGGCTCGACCGCGGCACGGTGCGGGCCACCGACCGCGGCTTCGCCGAGTTCGAGACCTGGCAGGCGGAGGTGTTCGAGGCGGAGGAGGCCGCGGCCCACAAGCTGGACCGCAAGATCGAGAGCGAGATGAAGTGGCTGCGCGAGGGCATCTCCGCCCGCCGCACCCGCAACATGGGACGCGTGCGCAACCTGCTGGACCTGCGCGCCGGGCGCGCCGAGCAGATCAAGGGCGGCCAACAGGCCAAGCTCGCCATCGCCGAGGCCGAGCGCGGCGGCCGGCTGGTGATCGAGGCGACCGGCATCTCCAAGGGCTTCGACACGCCCGACGGCCGCAAGACCATCGTGAAGAATTTCTCCACCCGCATCCTGCGCGGCGACCGGGTGGGTCTGATCGGGCCGAACGGCGCCGGCAAATCCACCCTGCTGAAGATGCTGACCGGCCAGCTCGATCCCGACGAGGGCACGGTGAAGCTGGGCACCAACCTCGACACCGCCTATTTCGACCAGCGGCGCGAGGGGCTGGATCCGGAGGACACAATCCGCAAGGTGCTGTGCCCGTTCGGTGGCGACGCGGTGATGGTCAACGGCGTGTCGCGCCACGTCGCCGGCTATATCAAGGATTTCCTGTTCGACACCCGGCAGCTGGACAGCCCGGTGAAGGCGCTGTCGGGCGGCGAGCGCAACCGGCTGCTGCTGGCCCGGCTGTTCGCCAAGCCCAGCAACATGATGATCCTCGACGAGCCGACCAACGACCTCGACATGGACACGCTCGACCTGCTGGAGGACGTGCTGGGCGACTACCAGGGCACGCTGCTGCTGGTCAGCCACGACCGCGATTTCCTCGACCGGCTGGTGACCGCCACCATCGCGCTGGAGGGCGACGGCACCGCCACCGAATATGCCGGCGGCTATTCCGACTATCTGGTGCAGCGGCCGGCCAAGGCGGCCCCCGCCGTCGCAGCCAAGCCGAAACCCGTCACGGCGCCGGCCGCCGCGGCCAAGCCGCGCGGCAAGCTGAGCTACAAGGACCAGCGCGAGTTGGACGAGCTGCCGTCCCGCATGGACGGGCTGGGGGCGGAGATCGCCAAGCTGGAGAAGGTGCTGGCCGACCCCGACCTGTTCACCCGCGATCCCGCCAAATTCCAGAAGACCAGCGAGCAGCTGCACGCCAAGCAGGGCGACCTTGCCGCGGCGGAGGAGCGCTGGCTGGAGCTGGAGGCGATGCGCGAGGAGCTGGAAGGCGGCCGGGCATGAGTTTCGCCCACACGCTCCAGGCGCTGGCGGTGATGGCGCTGTGGGGGCTGAACTTCGTCGTGGCGAAATGGGCGCTGGCGGAATTCCCGCCGCTGTTCGTCATGTTCATTCGCTTCGCCCTGGTGGCGGTGCTGATCATTCCCTTCTTCCGCATGCCGCGGGACAAGCTGTGGAAGATCGCGCTGCTGTCGGTTACGCTCGGCAGCATCCATTTCCCGATGATGTTCACCGGGCTGCAGGGGATCGACGCCGCCACCGCATCGCTGGCGGCGCAGGCGCAGGTGCCCTTCTCCTCGCTGCTGGCGGCGGTGGTGTTCAAGGACAAGCTGGGCTGGCGCCGCGGCATCGGCATGGCCGCCGCCTTCGCCGGGGTGGCGGTGATCGCAGGCGAACCGCGGCTGGGCGAATCGCTCTATTCGCTGCTGCTGATCCTGGCCGCGAGCTTCGCCTTTGCGGTGGCGAGCGTGCAGATGAAGCTGGTCGGCGCGGTGAACGGCTTCGCCGTCAACGGCTGGATGGCGCTGTTCGCCATGCCGCAGCTGCTGGTCCTGTCGCTGTTGCTGGAGCATGGCCAGATGGAGGCGCTCGCCAACTCCACCTGGGTGGGGTGGGCCTCGATCGTCTACATGGCGGTCGCCGTCACCATCATCGCCTATGGGCTGTGGTATCCGCTGCTCGGCCGCTACTCCGTCAACCAGACCATGCCCTATCTGCTGACGGTGCCTATCTTCGGCGTCGCATCGGGCGCACTGCTGATGGGGGATCCGCTGACGATCAACCTCGCCATCGGCGGGTTGCTGACCGTCGGCGGCGTCGCGGTGATCGTCCGGCGCGGGCCGAAGGCGGTCAACGAAACGGTCACCAATCCGACATGAGCGCCTTCCGCCGGATCGACCGCCCCTCCCCCAACCACGGCCCTCGGGCCGATGGTGCACGGGTGGAGCTGTTGATCCTGCACTACACCGGCATGCCGACCGCCGCCCATGCGCTGGACCGTCTCTGCGATCCGGCGGCCCAGGTCAGCGCCCATTACACGGTGGACGAGGACGGCACCGTCTACGCCCATGTCGACGAGGACCGGCGCGCCTGGCATGCCGGCCGGTCGAGCTGGCGCGGGGCGGAGGATGTCAACAGCCGCTCCATCGGCGTCGAGATCGTCAACCCAGGGCACGAGTTCGGCTATCGCCCCTTCCCGCCCGCGCAGATGGCGGCAGTGGCCGAATTGTGCCGGGGCATCATGGAGCGCCACGGGATCGCCCCCGCCGACGTGCTGGGCCACAGCGACGTGGCGCCCGCCCGCAAGGAGGATCCGGGCGAGCTGTTCGACTGGCCGGGCCTCGCCGCACAGGGTATCGGGCTCTGGCCCACGCCGTCCCAGGCCGACGACAGTCCCGTCAGCGATGCCCCCGTCACCGGTGCCGAAATCGCCGCACTGCTGGGACGCTATGGGTACGACCCGGCCGAACCGCGGGCCCTGCTGGCCTTCCAGCGCCATTTCCATCCCGATTGCCTGACCGGCACCCCGGATGCCGAGACGGTGCGGCGCCTGCGCGCGCTGCTGCGGCTGACGGGGCGGTGATGGCCTCTCGCCCCGGCGGGGCCGATCCCTTATATTAGGCACTCCGGCCCAGCTGAGCGGGAGAGCGGCATGTCGTCCCTGGCCTACAAGCGGATGAGTCTCGACGAGTTCCTGTCGTGGGACGACGGGACGCAGACCCGCTACGAGCTGATCGACGGCGTGCCGGTGGCGATGGCGCCCAGCTATGGCGCCCACCAGATCGTGGCCGGGAACATCGCGGTGGAGATCGGCAGCGTACTGCGCCAACGCCCGCCCTGCCATGTCCGGTCCGAAGCCGGCATCCTGAAGCCCAACAGCTTCCGCAACTTCTTCCAGGCCGACCTTGCCGTCACCTGCACGCCACACCGGCATGGGCAGTACCACACGCCTGACCCGCTGGTGATCGTCGAGATCCTGTCGCGATCCACCGAGGACCACGACCGCAAGGTGAAGCTGCCGGTCTACCGCTCCATCCCGTCGGTGCAGGAAATCCTGCTGGTGCAGAGCGAGTTCCTGTTCGTCGAGGTGCATCGCCGGCTGGACGACAGCCGCTGGCAATGCGACCTGCTGGTGGAGCCTGGAGACGTGCTTCGACTGGACAGCATAGGCGTCGAGGTGCCGGTGTCGGCACTTTACGCCAATGTGGAACTGGGACCGGAGCCGTCGGACGTCGAACAGGCTCCCTGATCTGCCCCTTGCTCCGAATTCGCTATTTGGGATTTGCCCCCACCGCCGCTTCTCTATATGAACGGTCGCGCCAGATGGCCGGATGGCCGCCTTCGGTTTCGACCGGGGGAGGAAAGTCCGGGCTCCACGGAAACACGGTGCCGGTTAACGGCCGGCGGGGGCGACCCTAGGGAAAGTGCCACAGAAAGCAAACCGCCGGCGTTTCGACGCAGGTAAGGGTGAAAGGGTGCGGTAAGAGCGCACCGCGGACCCGGCAACGGGGACGGCACGGTAAACCCCACCGGGAGCAAGACCGAATAGGAGCGGCCCGACCACCGTCCCCGCAACGGGGCGGGCGTGGGTCAAGCGCGTTTCCGCGCCGCCGCTCGGGTTGGTCGCGCGAGGCGTCCGGGCAACCGGCGTCCCAGACGAATGGCCATCGCCTGCCCTTCGGGGCGGGATACAGAACCCGGCTTACAGGCCATCTGGCGCTTTTCCCACACCATCGCCCAGTCCATCCCAGTTCGGGCAGCCGACCGGGGCACATGATCCCATGGCGCCCCATGGCGGCATCCGTTTGCCCCCGCCTTGCCCCTTTCGGCGGGTCTGCATGGGACAGCATGGGCGGATGACAGCTTCATCCACAGGGCGGATGCGACCGCTCCTCTCTTTGTATGCCGCGGATTGCCGGGCTTTCCCGCGGCCATCCCCAGGATGTGCACGGCCCCATCCACATTTTCCCCAGACTAATCCACAGCCGGTGGATAACTGTGGGGCGATTTCCCATGCCGTCCCATGCCGGACCGCCCTTTCCTACCCAAGGTCCTATGCCGTCGGAGGGGGTCGATTCGACGGTGCAACAAACCATGGATCGGTCGCATTTTCTTAAAACTTTGGAACGTTATGAGAACCTGTGTGGATAACTTTATCCACATTGAGAGAGTCCAGCGGAATACTGCGAAGATTCCGGAAATTCGTACACCAACTTGCGCAGATGCCACAGGCTGACCCGAAAGTCTTGACACCCCCGTCTGAATACTCGGGGGGCCGTTGACGCCCATGCCGTCCCATGCTATCCCAAGAATGCCCATTTAAGGGGGGCTTCTACCCATTCTGGTTAACACCGGGGGCGGGGGCTGAATGGGCCAAGCGGGGCTAGCGCGGAGCACCCGACCGCGCACGGGGGATAGCAGGGGGGATCGCCGGGCCTATGGCCGTTTTCCTGTCCACATACGTCAACAAAGTTGACAGGAAAGGGCGTGTGTCGATCCCGGCACAGTTCCGGCAGTCGCTTGCCAAGACGTCGGCTCCCAGCACCGTCTATCTCTGGCCCTCGCTGAACCACCAGGCGCTGGAAGGCGCCGACCAGGACTATCTCGACGTCCTCTCCGAAAGCCTCGAATCCCCCGACCTCGATGCCGACGAGCGCGACATGATCGAGACCTTCATCTTCGGAAAGCTGATCCCCGTCTCCTCCGACGCCGAAGGCCGCATCGTCCTGCCCAAGGAGCTGGCTGAATTCGCCGGCATCACCGAGGAGGCCGCCTTCATCGGCCGCCGCAAGACCTTCCAGATCTGGGAACCCGACGCTTTGAAAGCCCACGAGGCGGCGCTGCGCGAGCAGGTCGTGCGCAAGGACATCTCCCTCAGCCAGATCGTCGCCAAGGCCTCCCGCGGCGCCGCCAGCCGGAGCGGGGAGGGCGCCTGATGACCGATACCCCCATTCACATTCCCGTCCTGCTGGACGAGGTGATCGCGGCCTTGGCCCCGCGCGACGGCGGCCTCTATGTCGACGGCACCTTCGGCGCCGGCGGCTACAGCCGCGCCCTGCTGCGGTCGGCGTCCTGCCGCGTGATCGGCATCGACCGCGATCCCGCCGCGATCGAGCGCGGCCGTGCGCTGGCCCAGGAATTCCCGGACCGGCTGGAGGTGATCGAGGGCCGCTTCGGCGACATGGACCGGCTGCTGGCCGACCGCGGCGTCACCAGCGTGGACGGCGTGGCGCTCGACGTCGGCGTCTCCTCCCCCCAGATCGACGAGCCGGAGCGCGGATTCTCCTTCCGCTTCGACGGCCCGCTCGACATGCGGATGGGACGGGATGGGCCGACCGCCGCCGACGTGGTCAACACCGCCGACGAGGCGGAGTTGGCCGATATCATCTATCACCTGGGCGAGGAACGGATGGCGCGCCGAGTCGCCCGCGCCATCGTCGCCGCCCGCCGCGAGGCACCGATCGAACGCACGGCGCGGCTGGCCGAGATCATCCGCTCCGTGGTGCCGAAGGGGAAGGGCGACGGGATCGACCCGGCGACCCGCAGCTTCCAGGCGCTGCGCATCCATGTGAACGACGAGTTGGGCGAATTGCGGCGCGGCCTGTCCGCCGCCGAGTCGCTGCTTGCGCCCGGCGGGCGTCTGGCCGTCGTCTCCTTCCATTCGCTGGAGGACCGCGAGGTCAAGGCGTTCCTGCGGGAACGGTCCTCGCCGCCGCCCTCCCCGTCCCGTCATACGCCCGTGACCGCGGTCGCGGCGCATCACCCATCCTTCCGCCTGCTCTCCCGGAAACCCGTGGACCCGAGCGAGGCCGAAGCCCGCAACAATCCCCGCGCCCGGTCCGCCCGGCTGCGCGCGGCTGAACGTACCGAGGCGCCCGCGTTCCCGGCGCCCGGCAAGGAGGCAGCATGAAAGGCAAGACCTGGCTGTTCTGGGGTGGCCTGATCGCGGCCGCCGGTGGCGTGCTGTTCCAGACCAGCTACGACGTCCAGGATCTGGAGGAAAAGCTCGCCGGGCTGAACCGCAAGATCATCCATGAGCAGGAGTCCATCCAGGTCCTGAAGGCCGAGTGGAGCTACCTGAACGATCCGTCCAAGCTGGAGCAGATGGCCCAAAGCTATCTGGCGCTGCAGCCGACGGAGCCGCGCCAGTATGTGGCGATGGACCTGATTCCCATGCGCCCGGCCGACGCCGTTCCGCCGCCTGCCCCTGCCCTGCCCGGCCAGCCCGGTGCCGCTCCGCTGCCGCCGATGGTCCGCGCGCCCGGCACTGGCACCTCTCAGGTCGCTTCCGCCCGCGTGCCCACCGTTCCCAACAACACCGCCGCCGGAATCGTTCCGGTCAGCGTGCCGGCGACCGCGAAGCCGCTGCCGATGGACAAGGCGCTGGAACGCGCGGCGGTCGTCGTGCCGGCCTCCCTGCCGTCGGGCGGCGGCCTTGCCGATCCGGCTCCCCGCATCAAGCCCTCCGCCCTGGTGCCGGGTGCGGCCCGCGCCCCGGTGGAGAGGCCCGCTGAGAAGGCGGCGACCGACCGCGCCGCCGGCAAGCTCGCGCCGAACGCCCCGACCGCTCCCAACCGGGCGACCGAGGTGGCGACGCGGCCGGTGCCGCCGGCTGCCGCTCCGGTTCCCGCGCCCAAGGCGGCGGCGGCCCAGCAGCCCTACCAGCCCAAGCCGACCGACAGCCTGGGTCTGCTCGTCGCGCGTCTGGGGGTCAATCGATGAGCGGTTACGACCACGGCGGCCCGGTCGGTTACGGCCAGCCCGGCGGTGGCGGGGTGCCCGGCAGCCCGGGCAGCACCTATGTCCCGCCGCCGGCGCCCTCGCCCTATCAGCAGCCGCCCCAGCAGCCGTCCGCCAGACCGCGGACGTCGCTGGCCGTCGCGCTGGAGCAGAGCCGTTATCGCCTGCTGGTGACGGCTGCCGTGGTCACGACGGTCTTCACCGCCATCGGCGTCAAGCTGGCGATGGCGACCCTGTTCGCCGGCGGCGGCGAGCCGCGCCAGCATGTGGCGCTGGAGGTGGACAACACCACCACCAACCGTGCCGACATCATCGACCGCAACGGCAACCTGCTGGCGACCTCGCTGGTCACCCAATCGCTCTTCGCCGATCCCAAGCTGGTCTCGCGCCCGGAAGAGGCCGCGCAGAAGCTGGTCAGCGTCCTGCCGGAACTGGACTACAAGGATCTGGTGGGCAAGCTGAGCGGCGACCGCCGCTTCGTCTGGCTGAAGCGCAACCTGACGCCGAAGCAGCAGGCCGCCGTCCACCGTCTGGGCATCCCCGGCATCGCCTTCGAACGGGAGGAGCGCCGCTTCTATCCGGCCGGCCCGCTGACCTCGCATGTGGTCGGTTTCACCGGAATCGACAACAGCGGCCTCGCCGGCATGGAGCAGGGCTTCAACAAGCGCCTGACCGAGGATCCCGGCACGCCGCTGCAGCTGTCCCTCGACCTGCGATTGCAGCACGTCCTGAAGAAGGAACTGACGGCGACGGTGCAGGAGTTCAGCGCCATCGGCGCCGCCGGCATCGTCTTCGACGTGCGCAGCGGCGAAGTCCTGGCAATGGTCTCGCTGCCCGATTTCGACCCGCAGGACCCGACCGGCCTCAACTCCGACACGCTGTTCAACCGGGCGACGCTCGGCGTGTACGAAATGGGTTCGACTTTCAAGATCTTCAACTCGGCGCTGGCGTTCGACGCCGGCAGGATCCGCCCGTCGGACATGTTCGACGCCAAGAATCCGATCAAGGTCGGCCGCTTCACCATCAACGACTACCACAGCCTGCATCGCGCCCTGACGGTGGCGGAAGTGTTCCAGCACTCCTCCAACCTCGGCTCCGTGCGCATGGTCCAGCAGGTGGGCGTCGCGGCGCAGAAGGCCTTCATGACCAAGATGGGCTTCACCAAGCCCACCGGGCTGGAGCTGCCGGAAAGCGGCTGGCCGCTGGTGCCCAACCCGTGGCGCGAGGTCAACAGCTACACCATCTCCTTCGGCCACGGCCTGTCGGTCAGCCCGATG
Organism: Azospirillum sp. INR13; assembly: GCF_015390205.1. Taxonomy (NCBI): domain Bacteria; kingdom Pseudomonadati; phylum Pseudomonadota; class Alphaproteobacteria; order Rhodospirillales; family Azospirillaceae; genus Azospirillum; species Azospirillum sp. INR13. The sequence continues at coordinate 43,632 of NZ_VUOI01000013.1, read as the reverse complement.
CACACCGTGGCCGCCGCCGCGTCCGTCATCAACGGCGGCCTCTTCCACAAGCCGACGCTGCTGAAGCGCAATTCGGACGCCGAAATCCCGACCGAACAGGTCGTGTCGCGCCAGACCTCCGACCTGATGCGGCGCATGTTCCGCTTCGTGGTCACCGAAGGGACCGGCAAGTCGGCCGATGTGAAGGGCTATGTCGTCGGCGGCAAGACCGGCACGGCCGACAAGCAGAAGGGTCGGCATTACCAGAAGAACTCGCGCATGTCGTCGTTCCTGGGCGCCTTCCCCATGAATGATCCGCGCTATGTCGTCTATGTGCTGGTCGACGAGCCCAAGGCGACGGCCAAGACCTACGGCTATGCCACCGGCGGCTGGGTCGCCGCGCCGGCGGCCGGCCGCATCATCAAGCAGATCGGCCCGCTGCTCAACGTGCCGACGGTGGACGAGAGTTCGCCCGAGATCCTGAACTCAACCTTCCTGAACGCCGCCGGGTCCACCAACTGGCAGCAGTCCCTGCCCCCCGTCTCCGCCCCACCCCCGTCGAAGGGAAGCACCGTTGCGTCTTTCCCAACTCAGACCAAGCCGCGCTGACGCCACCGCCCGTGTGGCAGACCATGTGGCCGACCCCGACATCGCCGGGCTGACCGCCGACAGCCGCGCGGTCAGGCCCGGCTTCGTCTTTGCCGCCCTGCCTGGCGTGAAGGCCGATGGCCGCGCCTTCATCGCCGACGCGATCGCCAAGGGCGCCGTCGCGGTGCTGGCGCCCGAGGGCACCGAACTTCCGTCCGACTCCACCGCCGTCCTGCTGACCGATCCCCAGCCCCGCCTCGCCTTCGCGCGCATGGCCGCCGCCTTCCATGGCGGGCGCCAGCCGGAGACGGTGGTGGCGGTGACCGGCACCAACGGCAAGACTTCCACCGTGCAGTTCGCGGCCCAGATCTGGACGCGGCTCGGCCTGCCCGCCGCCAGCCTGGGCACGCTTGGGTTGCTCGGCCCCGGACTGCAGGGCTATGGCGGGATGACCACGCCCGACCCGGTATCGCTCCACCGCGACCTCGCCGCCGCGGCGGAGGCCGGCATCGGCCATCTGGCGATGGAGGCGTCGAGCCACGGGCTGGAGCAGTTCCGGCTGGACGGCGTGGCGATCAAGGCCGCCGGCTTCACCAACCTGACGCTCGACCATCTGGATTACCACGGCACGATGGAGGCGTACCGCGACGCCAAGGCGATGCTGTTCGACCGGGTCCTGCCGCCGGGCGGCGTCGCGGTGCTGAACGCCGACTCTCCGGAATTTCAACATTTTGCCACCATTTGTAACCACCGTGGCCACCGTGTCCTGTCCTATGGTCTCGCCGGAACCGAGCTTCGGGTGACCGGGGTGGAGCCGTTGGCCCATGGCCAGCGCCTCGCCCTGTCCGTGCTCGGCCGCGACGTGACGGTGGACCTGCCGCTGGCGGGTCGCTTCCAGGCCTGGAACGTGCTCTGCGCTCTCGGTCTGGTCATCGGTTCGGGCGGAGACGCCGAGCGGGCGCTCGCCACCCTTCCCTCGCTGGAAGGCGTGCCGGGCCGGCTGCAGCATGTCGCGACCCACCCCAACGGGGCGACGGTCTACGTCGATTACGCCCACACGCCCGACGCGCTGGAAACGGTGCTGCGGGCGCTGAAGCCGCATGCCGCGCGCCATCTGGTGACGGTGTTCGGCTGCGGCGGCGACCGGGACCGCAGCAAGCGGCCGGTGATGGGGGCGCTCGCGGCCGGACTGGCCGACCGCGCCATCGTCACCGACGACAACCCGCGCACCGAGGATCCCGCCTTGGTGCGGGGTCAGGTGCTGGCCGGCGCCACCGGGGAACTGGCCGGAAAGCTGGAGGAGATCGGCGACCGGGCCGAGGCGATCCGCACCGCGGTGCGGCAGCTTCAGCCCGGCGACGTCCTGGTCATCGCCGGCAAGGGCCACGAGCAGGGACAAACGATCGGCACCGAGGTGCGTCCGTTCGACGACGCGGACGAGGCCCGGAAAGCCGTAGCGGAGGTTGGAACATGAGCGACGAGACGGGTAAGGCGGTCCTTTGGACCGCAGGGGACGCGGCGGCCGCCACCGGCGGGCGTCTGGCCGGTCCGGCCGTCTGGACTGCCACCGGTGTCACCATCGACAGCCGCAAGTGGCGCCGGGCGATCTGTTCGTCGCCATCCGCGGGCCGAATTTCGACGGGCATGCCTTCGTCGGCGCGGCGCTGGCCGCCGGGGCCGCGGCGGCACTGGTCGACCATGTTCCGGACGGCCTGCCCGCCGACGCCCCGCTGCTGATCGCCCCATCGGACACGCTGGAGTCGATGGCGGCGCTGGGTGCCGCCGCGCGCGCCCGCTGCGGCGCGCGGGTCGTCGGCGTCACCGGCTCCGTCGGCAAGACCGGCACCAAGGAGACGCTGCGCCACGTCCTGTCGGCGCAAGGGACGACCTACGCCACCGAAGGCAGCCTGAACAACCATTGGGGGGTGCCGCTGTCGCTCGCCCGCCTGCCGGAAGCCAGCGCCTATGGCGTGTTCGAGCTGGGGATGAACCACGCCGGCGAACTCGGCCCGCTGTCGCGGCAGGTCAAGCCGCATGTCGCCATCGTCACCACGGTGGAAGCGGCGCATCTGGAGTTCTTCTCCGGCGTCGAGGCGATCGCCGACGCCAAGGCCGAAATCTTCGAGGGCATGGATGCCAACGGCGTCGCCGTGCTGAACCGCGACAACGGGCAGTATGCCCGGCTGGCCGCCGCCGCGCGCCGCCAGGGCCTGACCCACATCTGGAGCTTCGGCGCCCATGAGGAGGCCGACGCCCGCCTGATCGACTGCTCGCTGCACGCCACCTGCAGCGCGGTGACTGCGGTCATCCGCGGCGAGCGGCTGCAATATTGCCTGTCGCAGGCCGGCAGGCATTGGGTGATGAACAGCCTCGCGGTCCTGCTGGCGGTGAAGGCGCTGGGCGCCGATGTCGCCGCTGCTGCCCGCTCGCTGTCCAGCCTGCAGCCGGTCAAGGGCCGCGGAACCCGCAAGCGGATCAAGCTGCCCCAGGGCGCCTTCACCCTGATCGACGAGAGCTACAACGCCAGCCCGGCCGCCATGGCCGCGACGCTGGAGGTGCTGGGCAAGATCGATCCCGGCGCGGGCGGACGGCGCATCGCGGTGCTGGGCGACATGCGCGAGTTGGGCGACCGCGCCGACACGCTGCACGTCGCTCTCGCCGAGCCGCTGCGGGCCGCGCAGGTGGATGCCGTCTATGCCTGCGGCCCGCACATGAAGGCGCTGTTCGACCGTCTGCCGGAGGCCATGCGCGGCGCCTGGACCGAGACCAGCGTCGACCTCGCTCCCATCGTGACCGCGGCCGTAAAAAGGCGGCGACGTTATCATGGTCAAGGGGTCATTGGGCAGTCGTACAGGTCTGGTCGTCGATGCGCTCGCGGCACTCGACAGCGGGCGCGAAAGCGTGGACAAAGCCGCCTCCCGAACCACCAACCAGCCGCAGGCGGCCGCGCAAGGCCAGCAAGGCCCGCGAGGCTGACGGACCCAAATGCTCTACAACCTCCTCTTCGGACTGGCCGACGTCTTCACGCCGTTCAACCTGTTCCGCTATCTGACCTTCCGCACCGGCGGTGCCGTGATCACGTCGCTGGTCATCAGCTTCGTGTTCTTCCCGCGCCTGATCGCCTGGCTGAAGCGCAAGCAGGGCGAAGGACAGCCCATCCGCGCCGATGGCCCGGAAAGCCACTTCAAGAAGAAGGGCACGCCCACCATGGGCGGCCTGATGATCCTGATCGCCATGACGGTCAGCACCCTGCTGTGGGGCGACCTGACCAACGCCTATGTCTGGATCGTCCTGCTGGTGACCATCGGCTACGGCCTGATCGGCTTCGGCGACGACTACCTGAAGCTGACCAAGCGCAACACCAAGGGGCTGTCCGGCCGCTTCCGCCTGGGCTGGGAGATCGCCATCGGGCTGGTCGCCTCCGCGCTGATCATGTGGGTGTCGGCCCCGCCGCTGTCGGGCGGCGTCGCGGTGCCCTTCGTCAAGGATTTCCTGATCCAGCTGTCCTGGTTCTTCGTGCCCTTCGGCGCCTTCATCATGGTCGGCGCGTCGAACTCGGTGAACCTGACCGACGGTCTGGACGGGCTCGCCATCGTGCCGACGATGATCGCCGCCGGCTGCTTCGGTCTGATCTCCTACCTGTCGGGCAACGCGATCTTCGCCAACTACCTGCAGATCCACCATGTGCCGGGATCGGGCGAGCTGACCGTCTTCTGCGGCGCCCTGGTCGGCGCCGGTCTGGGCTTCCTCTGGTACAATGCCCCGCCGGCCATGGTCTTCATGGGCGACACCGGGTCGCTGTCGCTGGGCGGCGCGCTGGGCGCCGTCAGCGTGGTGACGAAGCATGAGATCGTCCTTGCCATCATCGGCGGCCTGTTCGTGCTGGAGACGGTGTCGGTGATCGTGCAGGTCGCGTCCTTCAAGCTGACCGGCAAGCGCGTGTTCCGCATGGCGCCGCTGCACCATCATTTCGAGAAGAAGGGCTGGGCCGAACCGACGGTGGTGATCCGCTTCTGGATCATCGCCTCGATCCTGGCGCTGGTCGGCCTGTCCACGCTGAAGCTGCGCTGAGGGGGGCCTAGGCGATGATCGACCTGTTCTATATGCAGGAGCTTCCCGTCGCGGTGATGGGGCTGGGTAAGTCCGGCCTCGCAACCGCCCGTGCGCTGCGCGACAGCGGGGCCGAGGTGCGGGTGTGGGACGACAACCCCGCCTCCCGCGCCGCGGCGGAGGCCGAGGGCTTCGCCGTCGTCGATCTCGCCACCGCCGACCTGTCGGACCTGACCACCATCGTCTGGTCGCCGGGCATCCCCCACACCTTCCCCAAGCCGCATCCGGTCGCCGAGCGCGCCCGTGCGCTGGGGATCGAGGTGATCTGCGACATCGAGCTGCTGGGCCGGGCGGAGCGCGACTGCGCCTTCATCGGCATCACCGGCACCAACGGCAAGTCGACCACCACCACCCTGATCGGCCACATCATGGCCGCCGCCGGGCGCAAGGCCGCCGTGGGCGGCAACCTGGGCACGCCGGTGCTGACCTTCGACCCGATCGGATCCGGCGGCACCTGCGTCCTGGAGATGTCGAGCTACCAGCTGGAACTGACCCACTCCATCACCTTCGACATCGCGGTCCTGCTGAACATCACGCCCGACCATCTCGCCCGACATGGCGGGATGGATGGCTACATCGCCGCCAAGAAGCTGATCTTCCACCGCCAGACCTGGCCGCGCACCGCGGTGATCGGCGTGGACGACGAGCATTGCAGGACGATTCACGCCGACCTCGTTGCGGCCGGTGATCAGCGCATCTGGCCGGTTTCCGCCCTGGGGCCGGTCGCGGGCGGGGTCTATGCCGCCGACGGCTGGCTGGTCGACGACACCGACGGCGCGGCTGAACGCGTGGTGGAGCTGTCCACGCTGCCCACCCTGCTGGGCACCCACAACCGGCAGAACGCCGCCGCCGCCTTCGTCGCCTGCAAGGCCGCCGGCCTGCCGGTCCCGGCCATCGTCGCGGCGATGGCGACCTTCCCCGGCCTTGCCCACCGGCAGCAGCCGGTCGGCGAGGCGGAGGGCGTGCGCTTCGTCAACGACAGCAAGGCGACCAACGCCGACGCGACGGAAAAGGCGCTGGCGACCTTCGACCCGATCTATTGGATTCTCGGCGGACAGGCCAAGGACACCGGGCTGAACGGGCTGGAGGGCTATATGGGCCGCGTCCGCCACGCCTTCCTGATCGGCGAGGCGCAGGAACAATTCGCCGCATGGCTTGACGCACAAGGCGTTGCGTATACACGCTGCGGAACGCTGGATATCGCAACCGCGAAGGCGGCCGGTCTGGCCCTGGCAGAACGCTTGGAGGGCGCCTGCGTGCTGCTGTCGCCGGCCTGTGCGTCCTGGGACCAGTTCGCCAATTTCGAAAAGCGCGGCGAGGCCTTCGCGGCCTATGTCGCGGGCATACTCGGCGCGCGCGATGCGACGAGCGGGGGCGCTGCATGATCACCTTCGACCGTACCGACCAATCCATCTTCGGCCGCTGGTGGTGGACCGTCGACCGCTGGCAGCTGGGCGCCATCGCCCTGCTGATGTTTCTCGGCACGGTCCTGATCACTGCGGCCAGCCCGCCGGTCGCCGAGCGCATCGGCATCCAGGACACCTTCTATTTCGTCGAACGCCACCTGATGATGCTGATCCCGGCGATCGTCATCATGGTCGGCGTCTCGCTGCTCAGCCCGCGCGGGGTGCGGCGGGTGGCGCTGGGCGTGTTCCTGTTCTCGGTGCTGCTGGTCTTCGCCACCCTAGTGGTGGGCATGGAGATCAAGGGCGCGCGGCGCTGGATCCATATCCCCGGCCTGTCGATCCAACCGTCCGAGTTCGTCAAGCCCGCCTTCGCGGTGGTGGCGGCGTGGCTGTTCTCGCTGTCGCGCACCAACCCCGGCTTTCCCGGCGCGCTGGTGTCGATCGTGCTTTACGGCATCACCGTTGCCGGCCTGATCCTGCAGCCCGACCTGGGCATGACCTTCGTCGTTTCCGCCGTGTGGTTCACCCAGTTCTTCCTGGCCGGGCTGAACCTGGTGCTGGTGATGGGGCTCGGCGGGCTGGGCGTGGTCGGGCTGATCGGCGCCTATTACATGCTGCCGCACGTCACCAGCCGCATCGACCGCTTTCTCGACCCGAATGCCGGCGACAACTATCAGGTCAACCGGTCGCTTGAGGCTTTCGCCAACGGCGGGCTGATGGGCACCGGACCCGGCCAGGGCACGGTGAAGTTCTATCTGCCCGACAGCCACGCCGACTTCATCTTCGCCGTCGCCGGTGAGGAACTGGGGCTGATCTTCTGCCTCGGGTTGGTGGTGCTGTTCGCCTTTGTCGTCCTGCGCGGATTCGCGCGGGTCTTCAACGACAACAACTACTTCGTCCTGCTGGCGACCGCCGGTCTTCTGATCCAGTTCGGACTTCAGGCGGCGATCAACATGGGATCGTCCTTGCATCTTATGCCGACGAAGGGCATGACCCTGCCGTTCATTTCCTACGGCGGCTCCTCGCTGCTGGCACTCGGGTTCGGCATGGGCATGGTTCTGGCTTTGACACGCAAACGCTTCGGCCCCGCGGAATGAGGAGGCCGATGGATTTGGACCCCGCAGCGCACAAGGTGATCGTGCTGGCCGCCGGCGGCACCGGCGGGCATATGTTCCCGGCCGAGGCGCTGGCGCGCGAGTTGCTGGCCCGCGGCCGCGCCGTGACGCTGGTCACCGACAAGCGCGGCCATGCCTTCGGCGACAATCTGCCGGAGGTGCCGGTCCACCGCATCCGCGCCGCCTCCCCCGGCGCCGGGATCGTCGGCAAGCTGAAGGCCGCGCTGCAGATGGGGCTGGGCCTGCTGGAGGCGCGCGCGCTGATGCGGCAGCTCGAACCCGCGGCGGTGGTCGGCTTCGGCGGCTATCCGTCCGTCCCCACCGTCTATGCGGCCATCCAGTCCAAGCTGCCGGCCCTGCTGCACGAACAGAACGCCGTTCTCGGCCGCGCCAACCGGATGCTGATCGCAGGCGCCTGCCGCATCGCCGTCGCCTTCCCCGGCATCGAGAAGCTGGGCGAGGCGCAGCGTGCCAAGATCGTCCGCACAGGCAATCCGGTACGCCCCGCCGTCGCCGCCCGCCGCCTCTCCCCCTACGAGGCGCCGCAGCCCGGCGGCCCCGTCCGCCTGCTGGTGATGGGCGGCAGCCAGGGCGCCCGCGTCTTTTCCGAGGTGATCCCCGCGGCGCTGGCCCTGCTGCCGGAGGACCTGCGCGCCCGCATCCATCTGGCGCAGCAATGCCGCCCGGAAGACCTGGAAGCCGCCCGGGACGCGCTGGAGCCGCTGGGCCTCGCGCGGCTGGAGTTGCAGACCTTCTTCCGCGACGTGCCGGAACGGCTGGCCGCCTGCCATCTCGCCGTCACCCGCGCCGGGGCGTCCACCATCGCCGAGCTGACCTGCGTCGGACGTCCGGCGATCCTGGTGCCTTACCCGCACGCCACCGACGACCACCAGACCGCCAACGCCCGCCATCTGGCGGAGGCCGGCGCCGCCTGGCTGGTGCCGCAGCCCGCCTTCACCCCGAGTGCGCTGGCCGAGCGGCTGTCCGCCCTGCTGGCAGATCCACAGGCACTCGCAGCATCGGCGCAGGCCGCCCATGGCTGGGGCACCGCCGACGCCGCCAGTGCCCTGGCCGACGCCGTTCTGGCGATGCTGGGCGGCGGTGTCCGGCAGGTTCACGGCACCCGCACCGGTTCCGATCCGACAAAGACCGACCACGACCGATCCCACAACGCCCGGCGGGCCGCCGCCGGTGCCAGCGCCAAGGGGGCCGCGGAATGATCAAAGCCAGGACTCTGACCCGACCGACGCCGCGACCGCTGCAGGACTGGCCGGCGGACATGACTCGGACCGAGGGCGGCTGGTACAACCGTCCGGGCTGCCCGCTGGTGCCGCGCTTCCTCGCCGAAGGCGGCTTTCTGCGGGATCGCCTGTCGATGATCCACGGATCGCAACCCCTTCCCAACGACCTGTCCGACGGGGCGGTCGACGCCACCCTTCGCCTGATGCTTCGCCGCGGAAAGTAAGCCTGACATGCGCGCCCTCCCCCTCTCGATCGGCACCATCCACTTCGTCGGCATCGGCGGCATCGGCATGAGCGGCATCGCCGAGGTTCTGCGGAACCTGGGCTATACCGTCCAGGGCTCCGACCTGGCCGAGAACGCCAACGTCAAGCGCCTGCGCGAACTGGGCATCAAGGTGTTCGTCGGCCATCGCGGCGAGAACATCGCCGGTGCGGCCGTCGTCGTCGTCTCCTCCGCCGTCAAGCGCGACAACCCGGAAGTGGTCGCCGCCCGTGCTGCGCTGGTGCCGGTGGTCCGCCGCGCCGAGATGCTGGGCGAGCTGATGCGCCTGAAATGGGCCATCGCCATCGGCGGCACCCATGGCAAGACCACGACCACCTCGATGGTCGGCCATATGCTGGAGCACGCCAACCTCGACCCGACCGTCATCAACGGCGGCATCATCAACGCCTACGGTTCCAACACCCGGCTCGGCACCGGCGACTGGATGGTGGTGGAGGCGGACGAGAGCGACGGCACCTTCGTGAAGCTGCCGGCCTGCATCGCCGTCGTCACCAACATGGATCCGGAGCATCTGGACTTCTACGGCACCTTCGACAACGCGCGCGCCGCCTTCGACAGCTTCGTCCAGAACATCCCCTTCTACGGCTTCGCCGCGCTCTGCATCGACCATCCCGAGGTGCAGGCGATGATCCCCCGCGTGTCCGACCGCCGCATCGTCACCTACGGCTTCTCACCGCAGGCCGACATCCGCGCGGTGAACGTGGAGCTGGGTCCCGACGGCGCCAAGTACGACGTGCTGATCTACGACCGCCACAGCGGCGAGAGCCGCGCCATCGCCGGCGTGCGCCTGCCGATGTACGGGCCGCACAACGTCCAGAACTCGCTGGCCTGCTTCGCGGTGGGCAACGAGATGGGCCTGCCCGACGTGGTGATGCGCGACAGCATGACCAAGTTCCAGGGCGTGAAGCGCCGCTTCACCAAGACCGGCGAGACCAACGGCATCACCGTCATCGACGATTACGGCCACCACCCGGTGGAGATCGCCGCGGTGCTGAAGGCCGCGCGCACCGCCGGCACCGGCCGCACCATCGCCGTGGTCCAGCCGCACCGCTATTCCCGCCTCGCCGCCCTGTTCGAGGAGTTCTGCACCTGCTTCAACGACGCCGACGCCGTGATCGTCGCCGACGTCTATGCCGCCGGTGAGGCGCCGATCGAGGGCGTCAGCCGCGACAGCCTGGTGGAGGGCCTGCGCATGCACGGCCACCGCCATGTCGTGGCCCTGCACAACCAGCAGGAACTGGCGCAGGTCGTGCGCGAGATGGCCAAGCCCGGCGACTTCGTCGTCTGCCTGGGTGCCGGCAACATCACCCAGTGGGCGAACGCCCTGCCGGGCGAGCTGTCGTCCCTCTACGGCGCAACCCGATGACGGCGGCGCCGCGCATGAGCCTCCCTGACGGCCATCTGATCCAACGGATGCCCGCGGTGCGCGGCCGGCTGTCCGCCGACGCCCCGCTGGCGCCGGTGACGTGGTTCCGCGTCGGCGGCCCGGCCGAGGTGATGTTCCGCCCGGCCGACGCCGACGACCTCGCGGACTTCCTGGCGGCCCTGCCGGCCGAGGTGCCGGTGACGGTGATCGGCGTCGCCTCCAACCTGCTGGTGCGGGACGGCGGCGTGCCGGGCGTCACCATCCGGCTCGGCCGCGGCTTCACCGACATCGCTGCCGACGGCATGATGCTGACCGCCGGTGCGGCGGCGCTCGACCTCAACGTCGCCATGGTCGCCCGCGACGCCGGCATCGCCGGGTTGGAGTTCCTGTCGGGCATCCCCGGCACCATCGGCGGCGCCTTGCGCATGAACGGCGGCGCCTATGGCCGCGAGCTGGCCGACGTGCTGGTCTCCGCCACCGCCGTTGCGCGCGACGGCCGCCGGCTGGAGTTCAGCCATGCCGGCATGGGCTTCACCTACCGCCACAGCGCAGCGCCCGCGGATTGCATCTTCACCGGCGCCGTCCTGCGCGGCGAGCCCGGCAACCCGCTGGAGATCGCGCGGCGCATGGCGGAAATCTCCGACAAGCGCGCAGACAGCCAGCCCGTCCGCTCCCGGACCGGCGGTTCGACCTTCAAGAATCCTGATGGCCACAAGGCGTGGGAACTGATCGACAAGGCCGGCTGCCGCGGCCTGTCCATCGGCGACGCCCAGGTTTCGGAAAAGCACTGCAACTTCCTGATCAACAACGGCACGGCCACCGCCGCCCAGCTGGAAGCGCTGGGCGAGGAGGTCCGCCGCCGTGTGTTCGAGACCAGCGGCGTGACGCTGGAGTGGGAAATCAAGCGCATCGGCGTGCAGCTTTCCCCTTCTCCCCCCCGGGGAGAAGGTCGGGATGAGGGGATTCGGCGCCAGCCGAACGCTCCGGCCGGCGGTTCCCCCTCACCCCAACCCTCTCCCCGGGGGGGAGAGGGGGAGACGGCCGACGGAGGCCACGCATGACCGAAGCCCTGCTCCACGCCCACAAGAAGCATGTCGCCGTCCTGATGGGCGGCTGGTCGGCCGAGCGCGAGGTGTCGCTGGTCAGCGGTGCCGGCGTCGCCAAGGCGCTGGAAGAGGAAGGCTACCGCGTCACCGCCATCGACGTGCAGCGCGACCTGGGCGGGCTGATGCACGCCTTGACCACCCCGCGCCCCGACGTGGTGTTCAACGCCCTGCACGGCCGCGGCGGCGAGGACGGGACGATCCAGGGCGTGCTGGAGTTCCTGGGCCTGCCCTACACCCATTCCGGCGTCCAGGCCGCGGCCATCGCCATGGACAAGGCGATGACCAAGCGCGTTCTGGACACCGTCGGCATCCGCTCCCCCAAAGGAATGGTGCTGTCCCGTGGGGAGATCACCGGCGGTACCCACCCCATGCCGGCGCCCTATATCGTCAAGCCTGTGGACGAAGGCTCGACCGTTGGCGTAACCCTGGTCCGCGAGGGGCAGAACAGCCCGGTCGGCGACGATGGCTTCTTCGGGGGGACCTTCGGAGAACGCGTGCTGGTCGAGGAGTTCATCCCCGGTCGCGAACTGACCGTTGGCGTCATGGGTGACCGCGCTTTGGCGGTGACCGAGATCGTCTTCCAGGCTCAGGTCTACGACTACACCGCGAAATACAGCGCCGGCCATGCCGTCCACACCATCCCCGCCGCGATCCCCGAGGCCCTGGCGGAGGAGGCGAAGCGGCTGGCGGTGCTGGCGCACCACACCCTGGGCTGCCGGGGTGTCTCGCGCAGCGACTTCCGCTGGGATGACGGCCGGCCGGGAACGGACGGGTTGTACTTCCTGGAGATCAACAACCAGCCGGGCATGACGCCCCTGTCGCTGGTGCCCGAACAGGCGGCGCATGTGGGAATCTCCTACGGCGCGCTGGTCGGCTGGCTGGTGGAGAATGCCGCATGTCAGCTCGCCTGATGGCCGATCCGGACTTCCGCGCCGCAGCCGCCGGTGCGCGCGCGCGGGACGAGATGCCGACCCCGCCGCGCGCCATGGCCGCGTCGGCGCAGAAAGGCAAGCGCCGCCGCGCCTGGCCGCGCTGGACCCGCTCGGCCGTCAAGGCGGCGCTGATCCTGGTGCCGGTGCTGGGGCTGACCGCCGCCGCCGGCACGACCTGGAAGCGCGGCACCCTGGCCGACACGCTGGAGGCGGCGCGGGAAAGCGTCATCCAGACCACCGGCGACCTGGGCTTCCGCCTGTCGGAGATCCTGGTGGTCGGCCGCAGCGAGACGGAACGCGACGCCGTGCTCGACGCGCTGGGCGTGCGCCGGGGCGAGCCGATCCTGTCCATCGACCTTGCCGAGGCCAAGCAGCGGCTGGAAGAGCTTCCCTGGGTGTCGTCGGCCTCCATCGAGCGTCGGCTGCCCGGTTTCCTCTACATCCGCCTGTCGGAACGCCAGCCGATGGCGATCTGGCAGCATGAGCGGCAGTTCACCGTGATCGACCGCGCCGGCCGTCCGCTGGCCGATGCGGCGGAACTGGCCCGCCGCGGCAACCAGCGCATCGACACGCTGCCCCAGGTTATCGGCGCCAACGCCCCGCAGCAGGTGCACACCCTGCTGTCGGCGCTGGACAGCGCCCCCACTGTCGCCCCGATGCTGTCCTCGGCCAGCTGGATCAGCGACCGGCGCTGGAACCTGCAGCTCGGCAACGGCGTGACGGTGAAGCTGCCGGAAGGCAACGCGGAGATGCGCCGCGCCCTTCTGCAGCTGGAGCAGATGCATACGGCCAGCCATGTGCTGGACCGCGACATCGTCGCCATCGACCTGCGGCTGCCCGGCCGCGCCGCGATCCAGACCTCCGCCACCGCCCAGCTTCCTGGCTGGGAGGACGAGTCGAAGAAGAAGAACGGCAAGAAATCGTAGGACGGACCAGCGGCGGGACTTTTCGGGGACGCCCGATACCGGCAGACAGGGGTAGAGGGGACGTTTGGGGGGCATGTTCGGGATGGGATTCAACGGCGCCAAGAAGCCGAAGCGGCCGGCCCGTGGCGGAATCGTCACGGCGCTGGACGTCGGCTCGACGAAGGTGTGCTGCGTCATCGCGCGGATGGAGGAGCCCGGCTCCCTCCGCGTGATCGGCGTCGGCCACCAGATCGCCACGGGCATCCGCGCCGGGACCATCATCGACATGGAGGCCGCGGAAACCTCGATCGGCGCCGCCGTGCATGCCGCCGAACAGATGGCCGGCGAGACGGTGCACGACGTGGTCGTCAACCTGTCGATGGGCCATCCGCGCTCCCACGCCTTCACCGCCACGGTCCCCGTCTCCGGCCAGGAGGTGACGGAGGGCGACATCCGCCGCGCCATGGCCCATGCCCGCACCCTTCAGGCCGGCCCCGATCAGGCGCTGATCCACACCATTCCGCTGGGCTTCAGCCTGGACGGCAGCCGCGGCATCCGCGATCCCAAGGGGATGAGCGGCCATTCGCTGGGCGCCCAGCTGCATGTCGTCACCGCGGCGGCCGGCGCCATCCGGACGCTGCACGCCTGCATCGCCCGCTGCCACCTGAACATCGAATCCATCGTGGTCAGCCCCTTCGCCTCCGGCCTCGCCTGTCTGGTGGAGGACGAGATGGAGATGGGGGCGGCCTGCGTCGACATCGGCGGCGGCGGCACGACAATCTCGATCTTCTCCGAAGGCAATCTGGTCTGGACCGGCTTCGTGCCCCTGGGCGGCCGGCATGTCACCAACGACATCGCCCACGGGCTGACCACGCCGCTGGTCCATGCCGAACGGCTGAAGGTGCTCTACGGCAGCGCCCGGGTGAACCCGGCCGACGAGCGCGAGATGATCGAGGTCCCGCAGATCGGCGAGGACGAGCGCAGCGGCAGCGGCACCGCCAGCCACCCGCGCTCCTTCCTGGTCAGCATCATCCAGGCGCGGATGGAAGAGATCTTCGAAGAGGTGCGCAGCGCCATCGAGCAGTCGGGCCATTCCCGGCTGGTCGGCCGGCGCGTCGTGCTGACCGGCGGCGCCAGCCAGCTGCCCAACACGCGCGACATGGCCGCCCCCATTTTGGACAAGCAGGTCCGCATCGCCCGCCCGACCCGGATCGCCGGCCTCAACGAGGCCCATGGCGGACCGGCCTTCGCGACGGTCGCGGGCCTTCTCCTACACGCCGTCCGCAACCCGACGGAGCTGATGGTGACCGGCCACGAGGCGGTCGCGTCCACCGGGCTCATCGGCCGCGTCGGCCTGTGGCTGCGGGAGAATCTGTAGATGATCCTTCCCGCCGCCATCCACCGATTCCCGAACGGACAGACACCGGACACAACCGGGCGCCGGTCGCGGCATATCAAACATCAAACCCAACGAAAACAGGTTGTGGAGGCCTGAACAGCATGATCAACGTGACCATCCCCCAGATCGAGCCCGAACTGAAGCCGCGCATCACCGTGTTCGGCGTCGGCGGCGCCGGCGGCAACGCCGTCAACAACATGATCAAGTCGAACCTGGAAGGCGTGGACTTCGTCGTCGGCAACACCGACGCGCAGGCGCTGAAGGGTTCCTTGTGCGAGAAGCGCATCCAGCTGGGCACCGGCACCACCCGCGGTCTCGGCGCCGGCTCCAAGCCGGATGTCGGCCGTGCGTCGGCCGAGGAGCAGATCGACGAGATCGTCCAGTATCTCGAAGGCTCCAACATGGTGTTCATCACCGCCGGCATGGGCGGCGGCACCGGCACCGGTGCGGCACCGGTCATCGCGCGCGCCGCCCGCGAGCGCGGCATCCTGACCGTCGGCGTCGTCACCAAGCCCTTCCATTTCGAGGGCGGTCACCGCATGCGGCTGGCCGAGGGCGGCATCGCCGAGCTGCAGCAGTATGTCGATACCCTGATCATCATCCCGAACCAGAACCTGTTCCGCATCGCCAACGAGAAGACGACCTTCGCGGACGCTTTCAAGATGGCCGACGACGTTCTGCATTCGGGCGTGCGCGGCGTCACCGACCTGATGGTGATGCCCGGCCTGATCAACCTGGATTTCGCCGACATCCGGTCCGTCATGACCGAGATGGGCAAGGCGATGATGGGCACCGGCGAGGCCGGCGGCGAGCGCCGCGCCATCGAGGCCGCCGAGGCCGCCATCTCCAACCCGCTGCTGGACGACGTGTCGATGAAGGGTGCCCGCGGCGTCCTCATCAACATCACCGGCGGCTACGACATGACCCTGTTCGAGGTCGACGAGGCCGCCAACCGCGTCCGTGACGAGGTCGACCCCGACGCCAACATCATTTTCGGCTCGACCTTCGACAGCTCGCTGGACGGCGTGATGCGCGTGTCGGTCGTCGCCACCGGCATCGACGCCGCGGCGATGAGGCAACCCGCGCACCCTGCACCCGGTCAACCTGTCGCTGGTCGGCGACCGCGCCAAGAAGCCGGGCGCTCCCGGCAATCTGACCGGCGCGCCGGTCGCCCCGGCCGGTGCCCCCGGTTCGCCCATCCCCAGCGCCGCCATCGGCCTGCGGACTCCGCAGCCGGTGACCGCCGGTGCCGCCGCGATCCAGCACGACCCGGCCCAGCAGCATGCCCCCAACAGCATGAGGCGCCGAAGCCGGCCGCCGGTCCGTTGCATGGCGAGAACCAGGGCGGCCATTTCTTCGCGCCGAAGCCGGCCGATGCCGGTCCGCGCCAGCCGGTGACCGTCGGCGCCGCCCCGCTGTCCGCTCCCCAGCCGCAGCAGCCCGCCGTCCATCAGCAGGCCCCGCAGGCTCACCAGCAGCCGCAGCCGCAGCAGCAACAGCCGCAGCAGCCGGTCTCCCACCAGCAGGCCCCGCAGGCCCACCAGCATCACCATCACGCCGCCCCGCAGGCTCACCAGCCGCATCCGGGCGGCCTGTCGGTTGGCCCGGCTCCGGCGCAGGCGCCCGCTCCGGAGCCGGCGCCCGCCCGCAAAGGGAACTTCCTGTTCGGTCTGGTGACCGGCCTCGGCCGCAAGTCGGAACCGGCGCACCCGCCGGCCCCGCAGCCCGCGCCGCAGGCCTACCAGCCGCAGCCGGCCCCGCAGCAGTACCAGCCGGCCCCGCAGGGCTACCCGCAGCAGCAGCCGGCCTACCCGCAGCAGCCGCAGACGCCCCAGGCCTATCAGCCGGCTCCGTCCTACCCGACCGCTCCGCAGCAGGCTCCGGTGTATCCGCAGCAGCAGGCGGCGCCGCAGCAGGCCCCGCAGGCGCCCAGCTATCCGGCCGCTCCGCAGCAGATGGCCCCGGCCCCGCGCGCCGATGCCAAGCCGGGTGAGCAGGAGGAGCTGGACATCCCGGCGTTCCTGCGCCGTCAGGCGAACTGAGCGCCCACCGTTCCGGACCGCCGCGGCCTTTTCCGCGGCGGTCGGCCGATCCCGGCGAAAGCCGGAGATAACCGCCGTCGCCGCAGCCTCCTAATCGCGGTGCCGGCGGCTCCACAACCTGACCGAACCTCTCGGACCCCGGGACGCCTCCGCGCGTTTCCGGGGATTTTTTGTTGCGTCACTATTGTGCGTATAGCCGATTGCTTGCAAATCGCACCTCTTTTGCCCTGCAACAAACGGTAACAATGAGTGATTTGCCGATTTCCGAGCCCGAGTGTTACCTATCAGCATGGTCGAAAAGCGAAAGCCGCCGACGCGATGATCTCCCAAGATCATCCGGCGCGGCATCGCCGGGAACCTCCCCTTCATGACCAAGATGGAAAAGACATCGTGGCCAACAATCGCAGCAACGCGGACGGCATGTTCCAGCAGACCCTGAAGAAGTCGGTGACCATCGCCGGCGTCGGGCTGCATTCGGGCGTCATCGTCACGCTGACGATTTCCCCGGCCGATGCGAATTCCGGGATCACCTTCCATCGCACCGACATCCGTGGTGCCGCCGCTGTCATTCCGGCGCGCTGGGACACGGTGGTCGACACCCGTCTGTGCACCGTGATCGGTAACGACCATGGCACCACCGTCGGCACGATCGAGCATCTGATGTCCGCGCTGGCGGCTGCGGCATCGACAATGCCGTCGTTTCGCTGGACGGCATCGAGGTGCCGATCATGGACGGCAGCGCCGCCCCCTTCGTCGCCGCCATCGAGCAGGCCGGCATCGCCGTGCAGAAGGCCCCGCGCCGCGTCATCCGCATCCTGAAACCGGTCGTCATCGGCGACGGTGTGAAGAGTGCGTCCTTCACCCCCGACGTCGCGACCACCTACAGCTTCGAGATCGACTTCGACAGCGCCGCCATCTCCCGTCAGGCGCATGCGCTGGAAATCGACACGGACAGCTTCAAGGACGAGATCAGCCGCGCCCGCACCTTCGGCTTCCTGCATGAGGTCGAGGGGCTGCGCAAAATGGGGCTCGCCCGCGGCGGCTCGCTGGACAACGCGGTGGTCATCTCCGGCGACACGGTGATGAACGCCGAGGGCCTGCGCTTCAGCGACGAGTTCGTGCGCCACAAGATCCTGGACGCCGTCGGCGACCTGTATCTGGCCGGTGCGCCCATCGTCGGTCATTTCCATGGCGTGCGCTCCGGCACGCCCTGAACAACCAGCTGCTGCGTGCCCTGTTCGCCGACCGCAGCGCCTGGCGCTACGAGACGGCGGTGTCGCTGCCGGTCGCGTGCCGCGGCCTGGAGCAGCTGGCGGTCGCCTGACCACAGCCTGTTTTCGATTGGGCCGTTTTCGATTGGGTTTGCCCCTGCCCTCCCTCTCGGGAGGGCTTTTTCTTTGCACGAACTCCCCTCCCCTGCCGTCGGTAAGAGTCGTGCAAAAGAAAAAGCGCCCTCCCCTCTCGGGTTGGGCGCTCACTGCATTTTCGTGTCAGTTTATGATTTTCTGAATTGTTTCAGTATTTTAGGTAATTTTCTTCAGGTGATGCTTTCAAGGAGTGCTGGAATTGCCCTCTCCCAGGGTCGGGAGAGGGAGGCCCCTACCCCGCGACCGCCAGTTCCGCTTCGCTGCCGGCATATTCGCCGAAGCGGGTGTCTTCCTTCAGGATGTGCTTGCCGAGCCAGTCGGAGCAGAACAGGAAAACCTCCTCGCCACTGATGCTGCCGCCGTTGGCGCGGAAGTCGTCGCGGTAGCTTTCGACCTGACGGGTCAGGTTGTCGTGCAAGGCCTTGTGCGCGGCGAATGTCGGGTAGTTCAGGCGCTGCATCTGCGCCTCTTCCTCCGCGAAATGGTGGCGGGTATAGGCGATCAGTTCGTCCAGGATCGCTTCGATCAGGGCGGGATCCTGGCGATTGGCATCGTCATACAGCTTGTTGACGATGGCGATCAGGACGCGGTGATCCTCGTCCAGAGCGTCGTTGCCGACGCTCATCCAGCGCGACCACTGAATTGGCTCCATGGCGTTTCCTTCATCCCCCTTCGTTGGGTGCCGGGCAGGCGGCTGCGGGCGTTGGGCCACCCGTCGACCCCGCCCTGATCCAGGGTCGGGCCGCCTGCTTGGCATTGTTTCGCTTCTGACCATAAGCGTTGTCTGATCTCACTCCCCCTGCCTCCGTCCGTCAATCCGAGCGAACGGAGATGCGACATTTTGGCTAAGGCCGGCGTCCGGTCAGCCGCCGATCCTGGCCAGCCATTCATCCTCGGTCAGGATCTCGACACCCAACTCCTTGGCCTTGGCGGCCTTGCTGCCGGCGTCGGCCCCGGCGACCAGATAGTCGGTCTTGCCGGAGACCGAGCCGGCGACCTTTGCGCCCAGCGATTCGGCCCGCGCCTTGGCCTCCGAGCGGGTCATCCGCTCCAGCGTACCGGTAAAGACCACCGTCTTGCCGGCGATGGGTGAGTTGCTGGCTTTCGGCGCTTCGGCCGCCAGCACGGTCAGCCGTTCCATCAGGCCGCGGACGATGACGAGGTTGCGCTCCTCCGCGAAGAAGCCGGCGAGTTCCTCCGCCGCGACCTCGCCGACGTCGGGCGTGGCAACGAGGTCGAGCCAAGCCTGCCCCGGCAGTTGCCCGGCCGCCCGCTCCATCGCCGCCCGCCAATCGCCAGCGTGCCGTAACGGGTGGCCAGCGCCTGGGCCGCCGGCTTCTTCACGCCCTTGATGCCCAGCGAGGCGATGATGGTCTCCAGCCGCACCGCGTCGTTGCCGGCATAGAAGTCCAGCTTCGCCCCGCAATCCGGATCTGCGAAACCAGCCGAGGATGGCATCGGCGGTCGCCCGCCCCACCCCCTTCAACTCATGCAGGTCGCGCCATTCCTGCCCCGGCATGGCCTGCTCCGCCGCCAGCATGCCGTCGACCCAAGCCCCCATCGTCTTGTACTGGCGGGCCAGAGACTTCGCCGTCACCTCGCCGACATGGCGGATGCCGAGCGCATAGATCACCCGGTGCAGGTCGATGCCGCTGCGGCGCTGCTCGATGGCCTTGAACAGGTTCTGGACCGACTTCTCCTTCCAGCCTGGCCGGCCGATCAGTTCGACCCGGCCTTCAAGGGTGAAGATATCGACCGGCGACTTGATGAAGCCCTCGTCCCAGAACTCCTCGATGATCTTCTCGCCCAGCCCTTCGATGTCGAAGGCGTCGCGGGAGACGAAATGGCGCAGCCGTTCCTTGGCCTGGGCCGCGCAGATCAGGCCGCCGGTGCAGCGGCGCACCACTTCGCCCGCCTCGCGGATGGCGAGGCTGCCGCAGACCGGGCAGGTCTCCCGGTGCGACATAGGGCACGGAGTCGGCGGGGCGCTGGGACAGCACCACCTCCACCACCTGCGGGATGACGTCGCCGGCACGCTGGACGACCACGAGGTCGCCGACACGGATGTCCTTGCGGGTGATCTCGTCCTCATTGTGCAGGGTGGCCCGGCTCACGACGACCCCGCCGACGGTGATGTCCTCCAGCTCGGCGACGGGGGTCAGCGCGCCGGTGCGGCCGACCTGGATGGTGATCGCCTTCAGCCGCGTCTGCGCCTGCTCCGCCGGGAACTTGTGCGCGATGGCCCAGCGCGGCGCCCGACTGACGAAGCCGAGCCGCTGCTGAAGCTCCAGGCTGTCGACCTTGTAGACGACGCCGTCGATGTCGAAGGGAAGGCCCCGCGCGCCGCCGGCCGATGCCGTCGTAATAGGCCAGCAGCTTGTCCTTGCCGTCGCACAGCTCCGCCGGGCGGTTCAGTTGGAAGCCCCAGCCCTTCAGCCGCTCGCGGATGCCCCATTGGGTCTCGGCGATCGGTTCCGACACCTCGCCCAGCGCATAGCCGAAGAAGCAGAGCGGCCGGGCGGCAGTGATCGACGGGTCGAGCTGGCGCAGGCTGCCGGCCGCCGCATTGCGCGGGTTGGCAAACAGCTGCTCCCCCTTTTCGGCGCGGGCGGCGTTCATCGCCAGGAAATCGTCCCCGGTTCATATAGACCTCGCCGCGGACCTCCAGCACGTCGGGGAAGGGGGCCGGCAGGCGGTGCGGCACGTCGCGGATGGTGCGGACGTTGGCGGTGACGTTCTCGCCCTCCGCCCCGTCGCCGCGTGTGGCGGCCAGCACCAGTTCGCCGCGTTCGTAGCGCAGCGAGCAGGACAGGCCGTCGATCTTCGGCTCGGCCACGAAGGTCAGCGGCGCCTCGTCGGACAGGCCGAGGAAGCGGCGGACGCGGGCGTCGAACTCCGCCACGTCTTCGGCTGCGAAGGCGTTGCCCAGCGACAGCATCGGAATGGCGTGGCGCACCTTGCCGAATCCGGCCGCCGGGGCGGCGCCGACGCGCAGGCTGGGCGAATCGGCGCGGCGCAGGTCGGGGAAGCGCGTCTCGATGGCGAGGTTGCGGCGGACCAGCGCGTCGTATTCGGCGTCGGAGATCTCCGGCTGGTCCTGCTGGTGATAGAGCCGGTCATGATGGGCGATCTCGGCGGCCAGCGCCGCCAGTTCCGCCGCCGCCTGATCCGGCGTCAGCGCCTCGACATCGATGCTGCGGGGATTGGGCGGCGTGTCGAACAGGTCCTGCATGGCGCGTCTCGTGACGAATCGGGGGCTTCCGTAGAAGGGCCGCGCAGGATAGCGCCTGCAGATCGGTTTCGGGAGTCTGTCGGGACGGACACCGTGCATCGGGGCGACGGCCGGCCGGAGTGCCTATATACTGACGGGCACATCTTTTCGGAGTCCGCCTGCCTGATGAGCAAAGCCCATCTCCCGGACCTGCGCATCGACGACCGCATGATCGTCGCCGCCGCTCTGGACCGCATCCTCTACGACGATCCCGACCATTTCGCGGCGGAGGACGCGCGCGCCGTCCGCCGCCTGATCCCGCACAGCCGCTCCGGCTGGCTGCGGCTGGGATTCCGTGCCGAATCCCAGGGCCCCTCGATGAAGGGCGAAGCCGCCGGGATCGGCGGACGTGCGGATGGAAGGCGACAAGAAGGTGGTGGAGGGCAGCGTCGGCGAATCGACGGCTTGGCGCTGCGGCCAGTACAAGATCACCAACCATGGCGGCGACCTGGAAATCTGGCAGGTGATGAGCGACGAATACGCGCCGGAGCCGAAGGGCGCCCGGCTGGAGTTCGACGCGCATGGCGAGCCTGAACGGCTGACCTTCTTCCAGCCACGGGATATCGAGCTGCGGATTCCCTTCACCAGCCTCGCCGTCGGCGTGCGGCTGGGCGGATGGCAGCCCTGGAAGCAGGTGGCGAGTTAGACCCCCACCTAGCCTCCCCCGCTCTCAGCGGACCTACGGTCCGCCTGCCGCGTCAGCACAAAGCATAGCTTTGTGCGAGAGCTGGGCGGGAAGGGACTGCCGCCACTCTCCCAAATCAGCACCAGTCTCCTCCCCCGCCCAGCGGGGGAGGATTAAGGTGGGGGCAATCGAAGACGACGATTGTCCCCGGAAGCCCCCCAAACACCCTCACCCCTGCCGGTAGTTCGGCGACTCGTTGGTGATGGTGATGTCGTGGACGTGGCTTTCGCGCAGGCCCGCATTGGTGATGCGGACGAACTGGCACTTCTCGCGCATCTCGGCGATGGAGGCGCTGCCGGTGTAGCCCATGGCCGCACGGAGGCCGCCGACCAGCTGGTGGATGACGGCCGAGACCGGACCCTTGTAGGGAACGCGGCCTTCGACGCCCTCCGGCACCAGCTTCATGGTCGAAACTTCCTGCTGGAAGTAACGGTCCGCCGAGCCGCGCGCCATGGCGCCGACGGAACCCATGCCGCGATAGCTCTTGTAGGAGCGGCCCTGGAACAGGATGACCTCGCCCGGGCTTTCATCGGTGCCGGCGAACAGGCTGCCCAGCATGGCGACGCTGGCGCCGCCGGCGATGGCCTTGGCCAGATCGCCCGAATACTTGATGCCACCGTCGGCGATCACCGGAATGCCGTGCTTCTCGCACTCGTCCACCACATCCATCACCGCGGTCAGCTGCGGCACGCCGACGCCGGCGATGATGCGGGTGGTGCAGATGGAGCCCGGACCGATGCCGACCTTGACGGCATCCACACCGGCGTCAATCAGCGCCTTGGCCGCTTCGGCGGTGGCGACGTTGCCGGCGATCACCTGGGTGTAGCTGGACATGGCGCGGGCGGCGCGGACCTGCTCCAGCACCTTGGCGGAGTGGCCGTGCGCGGTATCGACAACCAGCACATCGACACCGGCGTCGAACAGGGCCTCGGCGCGGGCCAGGCCGTCATTGCCGGTGCCGGTGGCGGCGGCGACGCGCAGGCGGCCCTTGCTGTCCTTGCAGGCGTTCGGATAGGCCTGGGCCTTCTCGATGTCCTTGACGGTGACGAGGCCGATGCAGCGGTAGTCCTCGTCGACGACCAGCAGCTTCTCGATGCGGTGCTGGTGGAGCAGGCGCTTGCCTTCCTCCTGGCTGACGCCCTCGCGGACCGTCACCAGCTCCTTGGTCATCAGTTCGCTGACCGGCTGGTTGGGATCGGTGGCGAAGCGGACGTCGCGGTTGGTCAGCATGCCGACCAGCTTGCCGCTGCCGAGCTGGTCGCGGCTTTCCACCACCGGGATGCCGGAGATGCGGTGGTCGGCCATCAGCTGCAGCGCGTCGGCCAGCGTGGCGTTCGGCGTGATGGTGATCGGGTTGACGACCATGCCCGATTCGAACCGCTTGACCTTGCGGACCTCTTCGGCCTGCTGCTCGATGGTCAGGTTGCGGTGGACGACGCCGATGCCGCCGGCCTGGGCCATGGCGATGGCGAGCCGGCTCTCGGTCACCGTGTCCATTGCCGAGGACATCAGGGGGATGCCCAGCTCGATGGTCTTCGTCAATCTTGTCCGGGTGTCCACGTCGTTCGGCAGGACCGAGCTTTCAGCCGGAACCAGCAGCACGTCGTCGAAGGTCAGGGCTTCGCGGATTTTAGTGTCGCGCGCCATGTGTGAATCTCCCGGAAGATAAACGTGGCGCACTTATACACAAGACCATGGGCTTGTGAACCCGTGCGCACACAGCATCTGTTATGCAAGTGCGAAAAGAAGCGCGCTCAGTCGTTCACGTTGCCGCCGCGGAAGCCGGTTGCGACGACGTAGGTCTCCGACGATTCGGCGCGGCTGGCCGGCGGCTTGGCGTGCTTGACCACGGCGAAATCGCGCCGCAGCCGGTCGAGCAGCGAACGCTCCGCCCCGCCCTGGAACAGCTTGGGCGACGAAGGCGCCGCCGGGGGCCAGCACCTCCTCCGCGAAATCGTAAGCCGCTTCGGCCAACCCCATGATGCGGAGGTGGTCGGTCTGCTGGTGGCCGGTGGTGGGCGCGGCCATGTCGCTCAGCACCAGGTCGGCCGGGCCGCCCAACGCTTCCTTCAAAGCCTCTGCGGCCCCTTCCTCCAGGAAGTCGGCCTGCATGGTGGTTGCGCCGGGGACCGGGTCCATGGGGAGGATGTCCAGCCCGACGACCTTCCAGCCGTCCTTGGCGGTCTGCACCCTCTCCACCGCGATCTGCGTCCAGCCGCCGGGGGCGGCGCCGAGATCGACCACGCGCTTGCCGGGGCCGAGCAGGCGGAACTTCTCGTCCAGCTGCAGCAACTTGAACGCGGCGCGCGAGCGGTAGCCGCGCTTGGTCGCCTCGGCCACATAGGGGTCGTTCAGGTGGCGCTCCAGCCAGCGCTTGGAGGATTCCGTGCGCTTGCCGGCGGTCTTCACACGGACCGTGGCACGGCGCCCGCCCGGGCGCGTCGACGGAGTCTTTTCGGTCATGATCGCTGCAGTTCCTCGGTCATCCGGCACGGGCGGGGAATCTTCTCCCCTGCCCGGCCCATACAAATTCCGGTCACTCGCCGGCGGCCCCCATGAGGTCCACCAGAATTCCTTCGCGCAGCCCGCGGTCGGCGATGCGCAGCCGTTCCACCGGCCAGACGTCGCACAGCGCGTCCAGAACGGCGCAGCCGGCGACCACCAGATCGGCGCGGTCCTGCCCGATGCAGGGATGGCGGGCGCGTCCGTCGAAATCCTGGGAGACCAGATGGTCGATCACCGTGCGGGCATGGTCCACGCGCAGATAGCTGCCGTCCACCGCCCGCCGGTCGTAGCGGCAGAGCCCCAGATGCACACCGGCCAGCGTCGTCACCGTGCCGGAGGTGCCCAGCATCTGCACCTTGCCGGCGGCGATGCGGTCCTGGATGCGGTTGCGCGCCTCGAACGGGGCAATGGCGTCGGCCACCGCCTCCACCATCTGGTCGTAGTTCACACGGGTGACGTCGGGGCCGCCATATTCCTCGGTCAGGCCGATCACGCCGCAGCGGATGGAGGTCTGGTCCAGCAGGCGTGGCACCCGCCCCTTCTCCACCGCCAGCCACATCAGTTCGGTGGAGCCGCCGCCGATGTCGAAAACGATGGCATAGGGATGCGTCGGCTCCAGCAAGGCGGCGCAGCCGGCGAGCGCCAACCGTCCTTCCTCCTGGCTGGAGATGATCTCAAGGGAGATGCCGGTCTCACGCTCCACCGCCTCGACGAAGGCGGTGCCGTTGGCGGCACGGCGGCAGGCCTCCGTCCCCACGGCCCGCACGGAGGTGACCCCGCGCCGTTCGATCTTGGAGCCGCAAACGCGCAGAGCCGCGATGGTGCGTTCCATCGCCGGTTCCGACAGATGGTCGTTGCGGCTCAGCCCCTCGCCCAGCCGGACGATACGGGAAAAGGCATCGATGACACGGAAACCGCCGGGTGCGGATTTGGCGATCAGCAGCCGGCAATTGTTGGTGCGAGGTCCAGCGCGGCGAAGACCGGGCGCGCCAGCGCCGACGAACGCAACCGTCCGGTGTCGTTCTGCCGTTCGCTTTGCACCTGTAGATCCACGTACCGTCCCCGCTGCGCCTAAAGAGCGGAGTGTAACCCGGATCGCGGTCCGGCGGGAACCCCTCTCGACCCCTGTCCTAGGGCAATCGCATATGGGAACTCGAGCGGCGACGTTGCGCTTCGGATGCCCTTCTCCCCTTGCGGGAGAAGGGTTGGGATGAGGGGTGCAGCGGCCAAAGGCCGCATGAATCAATGACTTGCTCCCTCACCCCAACCCTTCTCCCGCAAGGGGAGAGGGGCTTTTACTACGAATGAGTTCATATGCGATTGCCCTGACCTCGATCCCGCCGGCCCGGCCCCGCAGGTCACCCCTGCGCCGGTCACTGGGCTTTGACGAAGGGGCAGGCGCTGGCTTCCAGCGGCAGGAAGGCTTCGGCCGCCGGGATGCTGCGGATCTGTTTGTAATAGTCCCACGGCGCCTTGCTCTCCGCCGGGGTCTTCACTTGGTACAGCTCAAGGTCGTACAGCACGCGGCCGTCCTTGCGGATGCTGCCGGGGGTGCCGAAGTAATCGGTCGGCATCGCCTTCATCGCGGCGGTGACCGCCTCGGCGTCGGTGGAACCCGCCGCCTTCACGCCCTTCAACCAGTGCAGGGTGGCGAGATAGGTGTTGGCCTGCTCCTTGGTCGGCATCTTGCCGTGGCGCTCGAAGAAGCGCTTGGCCCAGGCACGCGTCCGGTCATTGCGGTCCCAATAGAAACCGCTGGTGACATACAGCCCCTTGGCGAGGTCGAGCCCCAGCGAGTGGATGTCGGTGATGAAGACGATGTAGCCGACCAGCCGCTGCCCGGATTCGGTCAGCCCGAACTCGCCGGCCTGCTTGATGGTTCCGATGGTCTCCGCGCCGACATTGGCGAGCGCCACCACCTTGGCGCCGCTGCCCTGGGCGCTCAGCAGGTAGGACCCGAAATCGCTGGTGCCCATCGGGTGGCGCACGCTGCCGACCACCGTGCCGCCGGCCCGTTTGATCGCCTCGGTCGCAGCCTTCTCCATCGCCGTGCCGAAGGCGAAGTCGGCGGTGATGAAGTACCAGCTGGTGCCGCCCGACTGCACCACCGCCTTGGTCGTGCCGACCGCCAGCGAAGCGGTATCGTCGGCCCAATGGATGCTGTAGGGCGAGCATTGGGCGTTGGTCAGTTCGGTCGTCGTCGCGGCGCTGATCATCAGCACCTTCTTCTTCTCGCGCGCCACCGCCTGCACCGCCAGCGCAACGGAGGAGACCGGGATATCCGTCACCATGTCGACGCCCTCGACGTCGAACCAGCCGCGCACGATGTTGGACGCCACGTCCGGCTTGTTCTGCATGTCGGCGGACAGCACCTCCACCGGCCGGCCGAGCACGGAACCGCCGAAATCCTCCACCGCCATCCGGGTGGCGAGCACCGCCCCCTTGCCGCCGATGTCAGACGCGAAGCCTGCCTCGTCCGCCAGCACGCCGATGCGCACCGGCTTCGCGGTCTGCGCCTGCGCAGAGAGCGCTGTGGTCGCCAGCAGCGCCGCCAGCGCGAAAGGCTTCAGCAACCGACCCATGCGATCCTCCCCATCCTTGGTCTTGTGTGACGGGTGCGCGCGCCGGCCTGCGGCGTCCCGCCGCACCGTCAGGTCCCGTGGATAGCGGGATTTTGTTTCATAAGCAAACAGTATCGTTTGAAACGTATCGCTGGAGAAGCTCTCCGCAAAACAAAAGCCCTCGCTCCGCGATGGAGCGAGGGCTTTCGCAGCGGGCATCTACGGCCCGGATGAAGTCGCCAATCCGGCGAAAGAATTCTGATCTGAAACCTCAGTCGTATAGGCCGAGAAGTTCGGCATAATCAGGTAAGCGCCGGTGGAGTCATGATCTTACTCACCCTCCCTGGTATCGGTCTCTACTGTTCCGCCCAAGCTAACCGCTTGGGTGGTAAGGCGTTTCCGATGCTCGCTCACTTCACCTCGGTGTTGATTACTGTAAGACGAAGCCTGCTCCCCTTTCCGAGGGCTGTCAAGAAAATCGCACATTGCGGCGCAGCACCATCCGGGGAACATCGGTCGGCAGTCTCCGATCGGGGGAGGGCTGGCCTTTTGCAGGGGCCGCACCCACCTTGTGGGCATGCCGGAACACGATGAGAACACATGGGGCGGACGGGTCGCGCGATATGCGCGGGTCGGCACCGCCGTTGGCGGGCTGGCCGCGCGCCTGGCGGGCGAGCGCGTGCTGGGAATCCGCGTGGAGCGCGAACGCCACGCCGCGGAACTGCGGGCCGCACTCGGCGGGCTGAAGGGGCCGCTGATGAAGGTGGCGCAGATCCTGTCCACCATCCCCGACGCCCTGCCGAAGGAATACACCCAGGAACTGGCGCAGCTTCAGGCCGACGCGCCGTCGATGGGCTGGCCCTTCGTCAAGCGGCGGATGGCGAGCGAACTTGGTCCAAGCTGGCAGTCGCGCTTCCAGAGTTTCGAGCACACGGCCGCCGCCGCCGCGTCGCTGGGTCAGGTCCACAAGGCTATCGGCCCCGACGGGCGGGAGCTTGCCTGCAAGCTGCAATATCCCGACATGGCCTCGGCGGTGGAGGCCGACCTGCGGCAGCTGGGCCTGATCTTCGCGATCTTCGAGCGCACCGACAGCGCCATCTCCACCGCGCCAGATCCAGAAGGAAATCGGCGCCCGTCTGCGCGAGGAGCTGGATTACGAGCGGGAGGCCAAACACGCCCGCCTCTACCAGTCGATGCTGGCCGGCACGCAGGGCGTCCATGTGCCGGACGTGGTGCCGGAGCTGTCGACCAAACGGCTGCTGACCATGGGGTGGGTGCATGGCCGCAAGATCCTGGACTTCGTCGCCGAGCATCCGGAGGCGCGCGACGAGCTGGCGATGAACATGTTCCGCGCCTGGTACGTGCCCTTCTACAATTACGGCGTCATCCATGGCGACCCGCATCTGGGCAACTACACGGTCCGGCCCGACCGCTCGATCAACCTGCTGGATTTCGGCTGCATCCGCGTCTTCAAGCCCAGTTTCGTCAAGGGCGTGATCGATCTCTACAACGCGCTGCGCACCGACAACCGCGAGCAGGCGGTGGAGGCCTATCGCACCTGGGGCTTCGTCAACCCGTCGAACGAGCTGGTCGACGTGCTGAACATCTGGGCGCGCTTCGTCTACGCCCCGATCATGGAGGACCGCCAGCGCAAGATCGAGGAGACCAACGGCGGGCATTACGGCCGGGAGACGGCGGGCAAAGTCCATGCCGAGCTGCGCCGCGTCGGCGGCGTCGAGATCCCGCGCGAGTTCGTCTTCATGGACCGCGCCGCGGTCGGGCTGGGTTCGGTCTTCCTGCATCTGAAGGCGGAGCTGAACTGGTACCAGATGTTCCAGGGGCTGATCCGCGACTTCGACGTCGATGCGCTGACGGCACGGCAGAGCGCGGCGCTGGCGGCGCAAGGGTTGCCGCAGGCGGGAGTGAAGGGGGGCGCTCGGGTTCCTTGCGGCGTTAAACCCCCACCTATCCTCCCCCACTGGGTGGGGGAGGGACTGCCGCCGCCGCCTGCACAAGCGCTTGCCCCCTCCCCCGCCCAGCGGGGGAGGGATGGGGTGGGGGTCTAACGTCGCAAGAAGCCAGCCCCCAAACCCTTCCCATCCGCCCACCGTTCAGTCTATAGCTTGCCCCTCCCATGAAGACCGCCGATTTCGACTTCAACCTGCCGCCCGACCGGATCGCCGAGCATCCCGTCCGGCCGCGTGACGCCGCCCGCCTGCTGGAGGTGGGTTCCTCCTTTCGCGACCTCATCGTGCGGGACCTGCCGACGCTGTTGCAGCCGGGCGACCTGATGGTGGTCAACGACACCCGCGTCATCCCGCCCGGCTCGATGGCCGGCGCGGTGAGGTGGCGGTGGAGATCACGCTGCACAAGCGGCTGGGCGAACGGGAATGGGCGACCTTCTCCAAGCCCGGCAAGCGGCTGAAGCCCGGCGACACCATCGTCATTGCGGACAATTTCAGCGCCGAGGTGGTCGCCAAGGACGGGATGGAGGTGCGTCTGCGCTTCTCCGCCGGCGGGGCGGAGTTGATGGAGGCGCTGCACCGCCACGGCCGGATGCCGCTGCCGCCCTACATCCGCCGCAAGGCCGACGAGGGCGACAACGCCGATTACCAGACCGTCTTCGCCGCCCGCGAAGGCGCCGTCGCCGCCCCGACCGCCGGGCTGCACTTCACGCCGGAGCTGCTGGCGGCGCTGGACAAACGCGGGGTGCGGCGGGTGCCGGTCACGCTGCATGTCGGCGCCGGCAACCTTCCTGCCGGTGAAGGTCGACGACATCGCCGACCACAAGATGCACAGCGAGTGGGGCGAGATTTCTCCGGAGACCGCCGCCGCGGTGAACGAGACGCGCAAGGCCGGCGGCCGGATCGTCTCGGTCGGCACCACGGCGCTACGCATCCTGGAGACGGCGGGCCAGCCGGACGGGACGCTGGTCCCGTTCAGCGGCGACACCGACATCTTCATCACCCCCGGCTACCGTTTCCGGCATCGTCGATGCTGCTGTGGACCAACTTCCACCTGCCGAAATCGACCCTGTTCATGCTGGTCTGCGCCTTCGCCGGCTACGACCGCATGCGGGCGGCCTACGCCCACGCCATCGACACCCACTATCGCTTCTTCAGCTACGGCGACGCCTCGCTGCTGCACAGGACGGACCCATCATGACCGGCATCGGCTTTGACCTTCTGGCGACCGACGGGCGGGCGCGGCGCGGCCGCGTGACCACCGCCCACGGCACCATCGAGACGCCGGCCTTCATGCCGGTCGGCACTGCGGCGACGGTGAAGGCGATGACCACCGACGCGGTGGCCTCCACGGGCGCGGAAATCCTGCTGGGCAACACCTACCATCTGATGCTGCGCCCGACGGCGGAGCGGGTGGCGCAGCTTGGCGGCCTGCACCGCTTCATGAACTGGGACAAGCCGATCCTGACCGACAGCGGCGGCTTCCAGGTGATGAGCCTGTCCGACCTGCGCACCATGTCGGAGGAAGGCGTCACCTTCAAATCGCACCTGGACGGCAGCCGCCACCATCTGACGCCGGAACGCTCCATCCAGATCCAGCACATGCTGGACAGCAACATCACCATGTGCCTGGACGAGTGCACGCCCTTCCCGGCGACGGAAGCGCAGGCGGAATCCTCCATGCGCCTGTCGATGCGCTGGGCGCGCCGCAGCAAGGACGCTTTCGTCGAGCGCCCCGGCTACGGCCTGTTCGGCATCGTCCAGGGCAGCGTCTATCCGGAGCAGCGGGCGGAGAGCGTCGCCGCCCTGACCGACATCGGCTTCGACGGCTACGCCATCGGCCGGACTGGCGGTCGGCGAGGGTCAGGAGACGATGTTCCGCGTGCTGGACTTCACCGAGCCGCTGATGGTCAAGGACCGGCCGCGCTACCTGATGGGCGTCGGGCGGCCGAGCGACCTGATCGGTGCGGTGCGGCGCGGCGTCGACATGTTCGACTGCGTGATGCCGACCCGCTCGGGCCGCACCGGTCAGGCCTTCGTCCGCCGCGGCACCATCAACATCCGCAACGCCCGCCATGCCCATGACGAGCGTCCGCTCGACGCCGAATGCGGCTGCCCCGCTTGCCGCAGCTACAGCCGGGGCTATCTGCATCATCTGTTCAAGGCGGAAGAGATGCTGGGGCCGATGCTGCTGACCTGGCACAACCTGCATTACTACCAGGACGTGATGCGGACGATGCGGCAGGCCATCCAGGACGGCAATTTCGAAGAGGTCGCCGGCGCAATGGAAGCCCGTCTGAACGAGGGCGACATCGAGGCGACCGTGGACCCCATCGCCAAGCCCGGCAAGCCGCCGAAACAGGGCCGCCCGCCCAAGAAGGACCGGGTGGCGGAGGAAAAGACCGATG
The DNA here is from genome assembly GCF_015390205.1 of Azospirillum sp. INR13. Lineage (NCBI taxonomy): Bacteria > Pseudomonadati > Pseudomonadota > Alphaproteobacteria > Rhodospirillales > Azospirillaceae > Azospirillum > Azospirillum sp. INR13. The sequence continues at coordinate 12,398 of NZ_VUOI01000013.1, read as the reverse complement.
ACTGAGAACATTTACGCCGGCCTGACCCAGCTCGGAGGCTCCACCGTCCAGCCCAAGACTCCGGAAGAGGCGGTGCTGGAGCGGGTGCCGAACCCGAACCCCGGCGATGCCTATTGCGTGCGCTTCACCGCGCCGGAATTCACCTCGCTCTGCCCGATCACCGGCCAGCCGGACTTCGCCCATCTGATGATCGACTATGTGCCGGGCGACTGGCTGGTCGAATCGAAGTCGCTGAAGCTGTTCCTGACCAGCTTCCGCAACCACGGCGCCTTCCACGAGGCCTGCACCGTCGGCATCGGCAAGCGGCTGGTGGACGAGTTGTCGCCGGTGTGGCTGCGCATCGGCGGCTATTGGTATCCGCGCGGCGGCATCCCCATCGACGTGTTCTTCCAGACCGGCGAGCCGCCGAAGGGCGTCTGGATCCCGTCGCAGGACGTCCCGACCTACCGTGGCCGCGGCTAAGCCCGCTCCGCTGGCGTCCGCCGACCCGGCTCGGCTGCGGGAGGCCATCCGCAACCGCGCGCTGGCGGGAGGGTTCGACGCGGTGGGATTCGCCCCCGCCGCGTTGGGACCGGAAGCCCGCGAGCGTTCTCGCCCGCTTCGTGCGGAAGGCCGGCACGGCGACATGGGATGGATGGCCGAGCGCAGCGACCAGCGCAGCCATCCGCATCCCTGTGGGACGAGGCGCGCACCGTCATCGCGCTGGGCACCAGCTACGCCCCGCATGACGACCCGCGCCGGCTGGCGGAGCATCCCGACCGTGGCGTCGTTTCCGTCTATGCCGCAACCGCGATTACCACGACCTGATCAAGGGGCGGCTGAAGACTCTGGCCCAATGGCTGGCTCACCAGACCAAGGCGGGGGTGAAGGTGTTCGTCGACACCGCGCCCGTGATGGAAAAGCCGCTGGCGGCGCAGGCCGGATTGGGCTGGCAGGGCAAGCACACCAATCTGGTATCGCGTGACCATGGTTCCTGGCTGTTCCTGGGTGAGATCTACACCACCCTGGAACTGCCGCCCGACCGCCGGCGCGCGACCGCTGCGGCTCCTGCGACCGCTGTCAGGTCGCCTGCCCGACCGCCGCCTTTCCGGCGCCCTACCAGATCGACGCCCGGCGCTGCATCAGCTACCTGACGCATCGAGCACAAGGGACCGATCCCCGACGAACTCAAGCCGCTGATGGGCAACCGCATCTATGGCTGTGACGATTGCCTTGCCGCCTGCCCCTGGAACAAGTTCGCCCGCGCCACCCGTGAGCCGGCCTTCCTGCCGCGCGCCGAACTGACGGCGCCCCGGCTGGCCGACTTGGCCCAGCTGGACGATGCCGGCTTCCGGCAGGTGTTCAGCGGCTCCCCCATCAAGCGCATCGGCCGCGACCGCTTCGTCCGCAACGTGCTGGTCGCCATCGGGAACAGTGGCAACCCGGCGTTGCGGCCGGTTGCGGCGGCTCTGTGCAAGGATCCGAGCGACGTGGTGCGCGAGGCTGCCGGATGGGCAGTGGCACGGTTGAGTCTCTAGCAGGCGCCAAGCTACCTACGTGCACTCTTGAAGTACCGTTTCCAAGATCTCCCGATTCACGCTCAGCTCCCAACCTATGGCAGAATAGCTCGCAGAATATTTCTTTTTGCCTCGTTTCTCGCCGTGGGGAGCACCAAATGACAAGGCGTTGGACATTAACCAAGGCTTATGAATATTTCGGCGCAAAGCCGGTAAATCCCAGATGGAGTTGGTCAGCGAAATCTGGCGATGGGCGCGTGGTGGTGCTCACTATATGGGGAAGATGAGATTAAGAATTTGAACGGGACGATGGTTCTCGATGTATATGGGAATCCGAGATTAGCGGATTGGACCAACCGCATCGGCAACCGAGAGCGCATTCGCAATTTGCTTTGGGCGAGGGATCAATGTGGAGGCTTGTTTTCGGGTGGTTATGAATCGGGCCAAGGACATCAATGCATCCCCTCGATCATTTTGGGCTACGTTTCCGCATGAGACACTGGTGATGCGATTGACAGATTTGAATGAGATCACCGGTGAATTCCGAGCCGAGAGCGTGTACTTCTAATCTTGAGGCTGATTTGACGTCTGAACGTTGAATCCGGAGGGCTCAGATGACCGACATCGAGAAAGAGCAGGTGTTGGCCGCCTTGGCAGATTTTAAGTCGAGAATCGACTATTGGTGCGACCGCGTAGCCGGCAGGGGCAACATGCCTGAAGTTCGCTCTGATCCGATCCAATCGCGGCTCGACGAGCAAAGCGAACGCATCAGCCGGATGGAAGGCCGCCTGGACGAGCAGTCGCGCATCCTCGCCGCGCTGATCCCGACCCGCGTCGCCGCGGTGCCGCCTGCCGCCGAATGAGCGGAGGCCGGCCGTTTCCCTTTCTCACGCCCACAGCCCGACTATGGTCCGGCACATCCGGACGAACTGAGCGCCGTCGCCAGATTGGCCCGGCTCGGCTTCGGGCTATCGCGCGACCTGTTCGACCGCTATGCGGCTCTGTTCGGCCCCGACACCATCCGGGTGCTGAGACGTCCGCAAGGCAGCGGCACCACCCCGGTGGCCTGTGCCGCGCACTGGATGATGGACCAGTGGTTCGGCGGAAGCCCGGTTCCGGTACAGGCGGTCGCCATGGTGGCGGTCGATCCGGCCCTGCGCGGCGCCGGCCTTTGGCAAGACACTGGATGCAGTCGCTGCTGATGGAGGCGCGTGCCGCCGGAGCAGTCCTGTCGATCCTCTGCCCCGCCACGCTGCCATTCTATCGCGGACTGGGGTACGGGTGCGGAGGCGTCACCTGCCAGTGGAGCGCACCGCCCACCGCCTTCGCCACGCCGCCATCCCGCGCAGCAGTCCTTCGGCCGGCGGATCCGCTCGACGCCGCGCCGCTGGCCCTGCTCCGCCGTCCATTGCTGGCCGACGGAAACGGGTTGCCGGAACGGACGGAGGCACTGTGGACGCTTGCCCTCTGTCCGGACGGCGATCCGGCCGACCTGTTCCGCGACGCAGACGGATACATCGCCATCATTCCGCCGCGGGATCGGCGGCTTGCGGTCGCCGACCACTGCCCTGCCCTCCGGCGCAACGATGGGCGGGGCGATGGGCCTGCTGGAAGGCTTCCGCGCCCAGGTGGACCGGGTCACATGGTCCGGCGCGGTCCCAACGACTCTCTGGCGCTGCTGGCTGGTGACGGCTTGCGGCTGGACGGACGGGAAGAGTGGCTGGTCCGGCCGTTGGACGTTGCGACGGCGTTGGAGAAACGCGGCTATCCGGCCGGCCTCACGAATCGGCTACTTTCGAGATAAGAGATCCCTTAATTTTCGGCAATTGCGGGCGATACCATCTTGAGGTTGCCCATTCACGGGGAATATCTCTCAAATCGAGCAAGTTGTCGAGGCGCCGGCCAGGATGGAGATCGGCACCTTTGCCAGTCTGTTCACCGGACACGCAAGCGCTCGCGCATTGTGGCGGGCGGGTTTGCTTCATGGTGAAGAAAAGATGATCGACCGGCTGCAGCGCATATTTTGCGGCGCGGCGCCTGGATGCCTGACCGCTTTTGAAATAAGGCAGTTTCCTGACCTGAATCAAACCGGACGTTAACCGACCTGTGGTTCAATCGGATAATGATCGGGAGAAAAGCGTCTCCGGAAGGGCGACGCGAGCGGGGAGTCACCTTCATGACGATCGGAACGCGGATCGCGCTTGGCTTCGCCACCGTGCTGCTTCTGACGGTTGGCGTGGCGTTCGTCGGCTGGAACAGCCTCAGCACTATGCCGAGCGCGTGGATCTGGCGGCCCACACCGCCGATCTCGACACGGCGGCTGAAGTCGGTGCGGCTGGAAGAGGCGCGCTTCGTGACGGAACGCGACGCCAAGGCCGCGGCCAATGTTCCCGGCATGCTGGACGCCCTGCAGGCCGAAGCGCAGGAGACCCGCGCCGCGCTCGCCGACGGGGAAGGCGGCGCCTGTTGGACGAGGTGCGTTCGGGCATCGATGGCTACCGCACCGCCTTCACCAACTTCGTCACCCAGGACGCGAGGCGCACGCCCGCACCGCCAGCATGGAAACGCGCGCGCGCGCCCTGCGCGAGATCGCCGAGAAGATCGGCAAGCAACAGTCGGAGCGCTATGACCTGAACATGGCCAGCAAGCGCGACGCCGACGCCGAACTGCGCCATGCCATGGACACCGCCGAGCGGGCAACCGCGTGATCGAACGGGTTCTGGAGGTCCGCCGCCGGCAGAGCGATCTGCGGCGCAATCCGAGGAGGCGCTGGCCGCCCAGATCGGGGAGGCGTTGGACGAGCTTTGCAGACCACCGACACCGTCGCCAAGGACCTTGTCGGCACCAACGACGAGACGCTGGCCGCGCGAATCGCGACGACACCCGTGCCTACCACGGCACGGTGCAGTCCCTGCGCGGCAGGGGAGCCGCGGCGCTGGCCGATGCCGGGGTCGCCGCCGGGCTGGACGAGGCCGCACGCGGCGTGCAGGAACGCGCCGTGGAGCTTCAGCAGAACCAGGCCATCGTGACCGAGGCACTGCGCGAAGCTTCCAAATTCGCCCAGAGCGAGGTGAACGAGGCGGTGATGCTGCGCGGTCTGGCGATGCGTCTGGTGCAGGTGCCCAGGCCGCGATGCTGGGCCAGCGCGATTTTCTGCTGTCCGGCACGTCGGAGGCCACGTCCGGCGCGAAGGCGGCGGTCGCCGCGGCGGTCAAGGAAATCCTCGACATCGCCGGGCAGGCCGGGGCCGTGCTGGTCGACCAGGAAGGGCGCGCACTGATCGCCGCCATCACCGACGCCGCCCGGCTTTCGACTCGGAATTCGCAGCGCTATCGCGGCCGCCGCCAAGCAGCACGAGGCGTCGGCCGCCATGGCCCAGGCTCCTCCGCGTCAGCGGACAGGTGGCCGGCTGGTCACCCTCCAGCGTGAGGACCGCGAGGCGGCCGCGCCAGCGCCGGCATGGTGATCGCCATCGGTGCGGCGGTCGCCCTGCTGCTGGGCGCGCTGATGGCCTGGATCATCGACCGCGCGATCACCCACCCGCTGCACGCCATGACCGGCGCCATGGGCCGGCTGGCCGAAGGCGACCTGACGGTGGAAATCCCCGGCGGCGACCGCAAGGACGAGATGCGCCACATGGCCGACGCCATGACCATCTTCAAGGACAATGCCCTTGAGATGCAGCGGATGGAACGCGAACGCGAGGAGATGCGCATCCAGATCGACGCCGACCGGCGCCGCACCATGAACGAGTTCGCCACGGCTTCGAGCAGCAGTGTCCGGCGTGGTGATGTCGCTGACCGAATCGGCGGGGTCGCTGGGTCGCGACGCTCAGGAGATGTCGTCGATGCGGCGCTGACCACCGCCAAGTCCACCGCCGTCGCCACCGCTCGCAACAGGCGACCGCGAATGTCCAGACCGTCGCCGCAGCGGCGGAGGAGCTGTCCGCCTCCATCGCCGAATCTCGCGCCAGCTGACGCCAGCTCCGCACCGCATCCGGCGCCGCCGACAAGGCGGTGCAGACCAACAGCATCGTCGAAGGCCTGTCGCTCGCCGCCGAGCGGATCGGTCAGGTCGTCGGGCTGATCGGCGAGATCGCGGAGCAGACGAACTGCTGGCTCAACGCCACCATCGAAGCGGCCGCGCGGGAGAGGCCGGCAAGGGCTTCGCCGTGGTGGCGACGGAGGTGAAGAACCTTGCCGGCCAGACGCAAGGCGACGGAGGAGATCTCCGCCCAGGTGCGGAGATGCAGACCGCCACCTCCAGCGCCGTGGCGGCCATCCGCACCATCTCCGACGCGGTGACGGCCATCAGCGGAACCGTCACCGACATGCCCACGAGATGGAACAGCAGGGCAAGCGCCACCCGCGAGATCGCCCAGAATGTTCAGCAGGCTGCCGAAGGCACCCAGCAGGTGATGCGCAACATCGCCGAGGTGACCAGCGCCACCAAGACGGGCGGCGCGCGGATGCCGTCTGAATGCAGCCGCACCCTGACCGCCAGGCGACCGACTGCGCGGCGAGGTACAGGGATTCCTCGACAAGGTGCGGACGGCGTAGGGTGCGGAAGGCGTAACGTCTTCAGGACACCGTCGTCTGCGGCTGCCGCTCAAGCGGCGCAGGCGACGACCATCGTTGGATGGGTGCGCGGGATAGGGACGAGTTGCCGTAGGCCCGCAGCGTGGTGACCTCCGCCCGATCCAGTCAGGCAACGGAACGGTCTGGTCGGGGTCTTCCAGTTCGACCTCTGCGATGATCAGGCCGGTGTTCTACGTGGAACACGTCGATTTCCCAGCACAGGCCATCCGGCAGTGACGGTAGCGCGTCTTGTCGATCACCGTCCTCGCAGCCGTAGAGCATCAGGCGGCGGGCGAAATCCAGCGACAGGGGATGTTCCGTCTCTGCGGCAGGCGCCCTGCTTCAAGGATTTGATGGTGAGTGTCGCGCGGTCGTCGGCGATGCGGAGCGGACCGTGCTGATGCGTCGGACGGCAGATATCCCTGGACGATTCGGACGCCGTCGCGGCAGAGATGCCGGACATCTTGCGGACCAGGAATCGTCGCTCGATTTCCAGTGGCATGACTAGGCCTTCGGACGAATTCGCCGACGACCTAGCCGAAAGTCGCGCCCCGCCTTCAACCTCGCTGTCCTGTGTGCGGCGCAACCGAGACTGCGTGCGGCTGCACTATGCGTGACGATCGGTCGCAAACGCTCCGTTTCGGTGCTATCCTGGAGCGATGAACGCCGATTCCTCGCCAACGGTCTCTGGCGCCATTCCCTGGCTGGTCCTGTTCGCCTTGTTGGGCTGCCGCTGCTCCATGTGGCGCTGTCGCGCCGCGGTGGCGGATGGCGCCCGCCACCGGATCACGCTGCCCTTCGGCCCGCGCGCGCGGCTGGCTGGTGATGGTGCTGATGCTGGGGCGGTCGGGTGGCTGATGTTCGCCCTCCGCCGGCCCCGCCGTGCATCAAACGGATAGATTGCCCGATGGGTTGCGGATCAGATCCGGCCATCAGCAGCAGAACGATCAGGACGATCAACAGCACGCCGAGGATGCCGTGGGGCGTACCCAGCGCGGCTGTGCGGCAGGCCGGAACGGCACAAGAAGCAACAGAATCAGGATGATGAGCAGAATCGTGCGAGCAATGCCTTCCTTCTGATGGAGCTTTCGTGACGGACAAGCGGGAATCGGAACGGGTATGCGTGGATATTGTTCTGTCCGGCTCGAACGTGACATTTCGCCACCAAGGGGGGATTCGACTCCTCCGGTGCTCCCCGAACGCGATGCTGCGGACTTCCGGCTGATCGGCCCCTGTTGACGGGGCGGCTGCGGCGTCTTAGGCTGCTTCATGATCACGCATCGCTTCGACGGCATTCTGCGAATTAGCGGCCCGGTTCTTTTGAGAGCCGGGGATTTGCTCGTCCATTCCGCAGAACGTCTGAAGGCCTGATCACGCCATGTCGTCACCGTGAAGACCACCGCGCATCCGCGTCTGATGCGCGCGTCACCGCGCCCGGCGCCGGGTCGCCTTTTCCCTGGTCGCAGATGCCGATCCGGCACCTGCCCGCATCTTGGAATTCGTGGCAAAGCGCGGACTGGTCCGCTGGCCCTGCACAGCCGCTGACGGGGATACGCTCGCCATCGCCATGGAGGTCGGTGATCTGCCCAGGCGGAGACCGACCATATCGGCCGTTGCCTGGAACAGATCCGATGGTGGCGCGGGTCATCGTTGCGGAGCTTGCCGCACCGCATCCGCCGCGGGCTGGTTGCGGCGGAGTAGCGGCGGCGAAACGCAGCAGGCGGAAGGCCGGTCAGACCGGCTTCCGCGGTTCTCTCCGGGCGTTGCGATGTCGTCGACGGTGCGCCGGGAGAGGCTTCGGCCCCGGCATCCAGCCAGGTTCCGCGATCTCCGTCCGCATCAGTTCCGGCACTCTGCAGCTTGCGGAACTGGAGGACGGAGAAGGGAGCATCGACAGATAGGCCAACCCGAGATGGACAGGGTCACCAGGGCTGGCTGACCAGCATCGCCGCCAGCAGGCCGACGCCGGCCAGCGCCGGACCACCCATTGGGCGGCACGCGGGACCCTTGAAGGAGAAGGTCGCAGGGTGCTGACCATCAGCCCGCCGATCAGCAGGGTCCAGGGCACGATCACCGCCGGATGGCGAGAAATTGCGGCCGATCTCGAACCGAATCATCGGCAGCAGGACGAGACGGCGCGGCCGGAGCCGGAACGCCGGTGAAATAGTTGTAGGCCAGGGCGGCAGATCGACCACGCCGAGTCGCGAGTTGAATCGCGCGAGACGCAGTGCGCAGCACACGGCATAGGCCATGGCGGCGATCCAGCCAGGCTGCCCGCGCATTCAGCCCCCACAGATACATCATGAAGGCGGGCGCGACGCCGAAGCTGATGGCGTCGGACAGGCTGTCCAACTCCTGCCGAACTTGCTTTGGCCGTTCAGCAGGCGGGCGATCCGGCGTCCAGCGCGTCCAGGATGGCGGCGATGACGATGGCGATGACCGCCGGCTCCCGCCCCTGCATGGCGAATCGGATCGCGGTCAGGCCGGAGCAGAGCGCCAGCACCGTCAGCACGTTCGGCAGCAGGTGGTTGATCGACAAGCCCTTCAGCCGCGGGTGCGGCCGGCCGGGGCGGCGCGCCCGGTGGCGGGGAAGATCTGCTGGCGGAAGACGGGCGGTCGTTTCATCGACGCACATCCCCCTGCCGTTGCGCTTCCGTCCCGTCAGGTCGGCCAGGATCGTCTCGCCGCCGATGGCGGTCTGGCCGACGCAGACCAGCGGGGCGACGCCGTCCGGCAGGTAGATGTCGGTGCGGCTGCCGAATCGGATCAGGCCGAACCGCTCGCCCGCCTTCACCTCCTGCCCGCCTTGACCCACCACAGGATACGGCGCGCCACCAGACCGGCGATCTGGACATAGGCGATCTCGCGCCCGTCGGGCAGGCGGTGGCGGAAGGCCATCCGCTCGTTCTCGTCGCTGGCCTTGTCGAGCGCGGCGTTGACGAAGGTGCCCTTGTGGTATTCGGCCGCCACGATGGTGCCGTTGGCCGGCACGCGGTTGACGTGGACGTTGAAGACGTTGAGGAACACGCTGATCCGGGTCAGCGGCTTGTCGCCCATGCACAGTTCCTTGGGGCACGGCCTGGACGATCATGGTGACGCGCCCATCGGCCGGCTGACCAGCAGGCCGGGCCGGGTCGGCGTCACGCGGTCCGGATCGCGGAAGAAAGTAGGCGCACCAGAGCGTGAGGACCAGCCCGATCCAGCCGAGCGGCGCCCAGACGGCGAGACGAGAACCAGGGAGACCACGGCAAAGCCGGCGATGAAGGGCAGCCGGCACGGTGGATGGGGACGACGACGGTATCGATGGCGACATCGCCTGCTTTCTTCGTATTTTCAGACCACAGCGAACAGCCATTCTAGACGTGCGTTCCGGGCCTTTACAGAATTTTAGCTGGCGGAGGCCATCCTGTCGTCTCAATCACCCCAGAAGCCGAGCGTACCACCTTGTCCGTTCCCGATCTGAAGACCATTCAATCGCTGGCCGAGGTGCCCGACGGCGCCTGCCGATCAGCCCGATTCCATCGAGATGACGCCGGAAGGCGTGCTGGGCATCGCAAGCCGCCGCGCCCTGCAAGCTGACCTTCATGGCGGACGGCCTGCCCTTCAACGTCGCCGTCCGGCATGAGAGCGAAGATGAGGGGGCGGGTCGATCTGCCAGATCTGGGCGATGTCGGCCATGTGCCTACACCGCCCAGGCGCCCGAGCGCCGCCGCGCCCTGCTGGCGGTGCTGCGCGGGATGAAGGGCTGCCCCATGTCCGCTTCATCGTCCAGGGCGGACAGAAGATCATCCTGTTCTCGGAAATCAGGCTGGAACACCAGCCTCGCCCGAGGACCTGTTCCACCAGACGACCCTGGTCCTGCAGGAAGCGCGTCCGTTCCTGCGGCTGCTGGGGGAGTATCTGTAAGTCGGGCGGCGTCCGAAGGCGCCGCTCAAGCATCCGGCCAGAACGACTCGTCCATCATTTCGGCGAAACCCCACGGGCAACTCGCGGAAAGGTCGCTTCGTCCATGCCCGTCCTGATGACGGCATCGAGCCGTGCCCGCAAGTATGCTTCGGCCACCAAGTCATCCAACTTGCCTGCCAAGCTCGGGCTGTCGCGTAGAAGATATTCTATTTCTTTGCGATCGCCGGTGATGGCGGATCGCCAAGAACCGCACTGTCCAGACGGCAAGCAAGTCCAAACCAGCAGGTGCCGAAGAAGGACCCGGAGACGGTTGAGGAGTTCACGCCGCTCCCGGCGCCCATGCTCTCGATCTCCTCGGCGATGTGCTCGATGTCCGTCGCGTCGAGTTTGCCGGCCGCAGAAGGGCCGCCTGTTCGTTCGCCCAGGCGTAGAAATCGCGGTCGTAGAGGCTGCTTTGGTCATGGCCCACCTCCCCACATCGCGCCGCCGTGGCGCGGGCCGGAGGGACTCTCCCCGGCCCGGCCCGCGGTAGCGCTTACTTCGGAACCTTGCCCTGCACGCCCTCGACGTACCAGTCCATCTTCAGGATCTGCTCGTCGGTGGCGGTCTTGCCTTCGGGGATCACGACCTTGCGGCCTGGTCCTTGACCGGACCCTGGAAGGAGTGGCGCTTGCCCGACACGATGTCGGCCTTGAGCTGGTCGGCCATCTTCACGACGTCGGCCGGGATGGCCGGGTTGTAGGGGCCAGTTCGACCATGCCGGTGTTGATGCCGCCCCAGGTGTCGATCGGCTTCCAGCTGCCGTCCATCACCGCCTTGACGCGCTGGACGTAATAGCCGTTCCAGTCTCGATGATCGCGGTCAGGTGCGACTTCGGCCGAAGCGGGTCATGTCGGACGACTGGCCGACCGACCACAGCCCACGCTCCTGCGCGGTCTGGATCGGGGCCGGGCTGTCGGTGTGCTGGACGATGACGTCGGCACCCTGGTCGATCAGCGCCTTGGCCGCCTCGGCTTCCTTGCCGGGGTCGTACCAGCTGTTGACCCAGACGACGCGAACCTCGGCCTTCGGGTTCTGCTCGCGCAGCGCGATGGTGAAGGCGTTGATGCCGCCGACCACCTCGGGAATCGGGTAGGAGCCGATGTAGCCGATGATGTTCGACTTGGTCATCTTGCCGGCGATGGCGCCCACCACCGTGCGGCCCTCATAGAAGCGGCCGGAGTAGGTCGCGACGTTCTCTGCGCGCTTGTAGCCGGTGGCGTGCTCGAACTTCACGTCGGGGTAGCGCTTTGGCCACCTTCAGCGTCGGGTTCATGAAGCCGAAGGAGGTGGTGAAGATCAGCTTGTGGCCGCTGGCGGCCAGCTGCTCGACCACACGCTCCGCGTCGGCGCTTCCGGCACATTCTCGACGAAGGTGGTGGTGACCTTGTCGCCCAGCTCCTTCTCAACGGCCAGGCGGCCCTGGTCGTGCTGGTAGCTGTAGCCGTGGTCGCTGACCGGGCGACATAGACGAAGCCGACCTTCAGCTTGTCCTGCGCCAGGGCCGAGCCGATCCCTGCGCCCATGCCCACGCTCAGCGCGATGGCGGCGCCGGCCAGACCCAGCACCGCCTTGCCCATCGTCCTTCTGTTCACGTCGAAGCTCCTTGTTCTTGATATCTCTGTGATATGGGCTTTGTTTCGATTTCAAAACGACGCGTCAAGCATCGGGATGAAACAGTTTTCCCAGACAGGCCGGCGCGTTCAGGCGGATGCGGGCGACGTCCGCGAAATCAGCACCAGGACCAGAACGGTAGCCAGATACGGCAGCATCGACAAGAGCTGCGAGGGCACGTCGATGCCCAGCCCCTGAACGTGCAGTTGCAGGATGGTGACGCCGCCGAACAGCCAGGCGCCCAGCATGGCGCGCACCGGCTTCCAGGTGGCGAAGACCACCAGCGCCAGCGCGATCCAGCCGCGTCCCGACGTCATGTTCTCCGCCACATCGGCGTGTAGTCCATCGACAGGAAGGCGCCGCCAGCCCGGCCATGGCGCCGCCGAACAGCACGGCGAGGAAGGGATGCGCAGCACCTTGTAGCCCAGCGCGTGGGCGCCGTGTGGTTCTCCCCCACGCGCGCAGGACCAGCCCGGCGCGTGTGCGGTAGAGGAACAGATGGACCAGCGGCACGGCGGCGACGGCCAGATAGACCATGATGTCCTGGCCGAACAAGGCCTGCCCACCACCGGCAGGTCGGTCAGGCCGGGGATGTACAGCTTGGGCAGCCCTTCAAGCGGAATGCCGACGAAGCCCTGCCGATCAGCGCCGACAGTCCGACGCCGAACAGGGTGAGCGCCAGGCCGGTCGCCACCTGGTTGGCCAGCAGGAACAGGGTCAGCACCGCGAACAGCGAGGCCGTGGCGGCACCGGCCAGCGCGCGGAA